>CAYTDU010000438.1:0-5038 GCA_964436395.1 uncultured Gemmatimonadaceae bacterium
CCACACTCGTACGCGCCGCCTGGAATTGCGATCGTCAAACACTGACTGAGATCTCTATTGAGCGGTGGGTTGGCGTCCTCGACACCAACTACCGGTTGAGGCGAAGCAATTGTAGTCACGATCACCTGAGCCGAATCCTTGATCGTTGGACTCCCACTCTTCACAGCCCGCAGCCGAAGCCAGCCGCTGCTCGTCGTACCGGTCGTATACTGCACCGTGTCCACGTGAGTGACCCCTGGAGCGATGTTCACGGATGACGAACCCACGGTACAACTCGCTACCGAGCCCGAATGTGAACAACTGAGATTATACGTCGCAGCCGTGTTCCCAGTGTTCTTGACGAAAAACTCACGCTTCAGGCCACTTTCTTGCCTTTCCTCCATCACAGTCAAACCGTCTCTTCCGACGAACACTCCGTGCTCACCTCCTACTGGCACCGTGTAACTGCCCGTGTCGGCTACCTGGGCGTTCGATGCAATCAGCTTCACGTTCCCATCACCTGCCGATGTAACGTTGTAATAGGCCTTTACTGTTGTTTGTGCTCCACCGTTCAAACCAACACTAGTCTCGTCCGTACCAGGACATGTCACACCAGACGAACCTGTACAGGAAATCGAATACGTCGCATACCCTGAACCCTCGTTCTTCACCGTGAAACTCGCTTCATGCCCACCCGTATAAGGGTCCCTGTTCGGCTCTGTCCCATTCTGCGGTGTGACGAGCACCCCCCCCGCCGTCACCGTAACGTTGAAGTAACCGGAATCGTTGCCATCCTCCTCGCCCCATGCCTGCAGCGTTACCGTCCCAGAACCGACGGTACCGGTAGAGTAGGTCACGTTCACATTCGCCTGCTGGTACGGCGTCAGGTAAACCATGCTCGTCGACGGTGCGCACGTGGAAACAGAGCCCGAACGCGTGCAAAGAAGAGAGATGAAGTCGGGCTCGTATCCGGTGTTCGTCACCGTGAACGTCACCACGTTTCCCGATGTGTTGGCCGAGGCGGACGCGCTGCCACCGTCGGGAGTCACTCTCAAGGTCTGGGCTGCGAGTGAATGAAACGACGGCACTGAGAGGGCGATAACAACCGCGACGAGGGCAAACCGAACGGTGTGCAACATGGCTTCATACCTCTGCTTGAGATGAGTTGCTGTGATGCACACCGAAAAGGCAACAGCCGTACCGCGGACCGCTGATTCAGTAAACCATCCAACTGCAAGCAGTTAGGCAGCAAGCCACACCTCGGAAACAGTACCAAGAGTACCATCATTACCGCTCCCACGTGGTACTACTGGTACTCCTGGTACCCTCTGCGGCAGCGGCTAAGAGAAATGCCCATACGCTTCAGCTTCCGGAACAAGGTCGTCCTGCCAATGCCGAGCGCCTCAGCGGTGCGCCCGCCATGCCAGCCGTTGGAAGACAACACACTGATCAAACGTCGCCTGTCCAAATCACCGTTCCCACCGCCATCGCAATCACTTGCGCCGCCGATGTCCTGACACGTAGGCGGTGTGCCCATCGCAATCGCCTCCGCGAATGCGGCCGGCGAAATCCCCGAGCCATTGGTCAGCACTACCGCTCGTTCAACGGCCGAGCGCAGCTCACGCACATTTCCCGGCCATGCGTAGTTCGTAATCACTGTTTCCGTCCCAAGCTGCAGCCCTCGCCCAAGACACCTCGCGAAGCGTTCGGCAAGTACCACGATGTCCGAACCTCGGTCTCTCAAGCGCGGCAACTCGACCACGACGCCAGCCACCCGCTGAAATAGATCCAAGCGAAAGGCGCCAGATTGTATGCGCGCCCGGAGATCGTCTTTCGCAGTCGCCACCACCCTGAAGTCGACGGCGCGTTTTTCGGCCTCACCTAAACGACGCACTTCTCCGCTCTCGAGCACTCTCAGTAACTTCACTTGGGACGCTGGCGGGAGGCTCTCCAGTTCATCGAGGAACAACGTTCCACCAATCGCGGCCTCGACGAGTCCGGCAACGGTCTCGAACGCGCCGGTGTATGCACCCCTCCGGTGTCCGAACAGCAAGCCCTCGGCTAGATCGTGCGGCAACGCACCACAGTTCACGTCCACGAACCGACCGGATCTCCCGCTCGAGCGGTGAATCGTGCGGGCAAGCAATTCCTTGCCTGTGCCAGTTGCCCCGACCAACAGCATCGACACCGAGGTCGGTGCGAAGCACTCAGCCATTTCCATGGCTCTGACGATGCCGGGACATTGGCCAATCATGGGTTCGACCGTAGGGTTTTTCATCGCCCCCGTTTCTCCGCTCCCTCTAGTAATGGCGCCGTCGTGCTATCGACGTCCTCGTCGTCTCGAATCACGCGCGGGGTGAGAAAAACGAACAGCTCCGTTTCAATCGTGCGTCGCGACTGGCGCCCGAAGACGGCTCCCACGATCGGTATATCCGAGAGCAACGGCACTCCTGCCTGGCTGGATTCGCGTTGCCGGTCTGTGAGCCCGCCGAGCACCACCGTCTGTCCGTCTTTGATGAGCAACTGCGTCTGCACCGCGCGGGTAGAGATCACCGGCGCGTCGAACGCCGTCTCTGTCGTCGCGGCGTTGATCTCCTGTGTTACGTCGAGCATCACGTAGCCGTCGGCGCTTATCGTCGGCCGCACGGCGAGCCTCGTTCCCACGTCTTTGTATTGCACCACCTGGTCACGCACCGGCGTCTCCGTCGGCAGAGAACGTGACACCTGCACGAACGGTCGCTGGCTACCCACCTCTATTTCTGCTTCGTCGTTGTTCGCGACCAAGAGCACCGGCCTGCTCACAATCGCGGCGTCACCTCTGGAGGAAGCGGCTTGGAGTGTGGCGTTCAGCGCGATCCCGCCGAGGTTCATGACATCGAGAACGAAGTCGCCGAGCCCGAGCCCCGTGGTCGAACCGGATACCGTTACATCTCCACCCACATCTGTGGAGCCGAGTTCCGTTCCCAATCCGAGCGCCAAGTTCCTGTCGCGGCGGGCTTCCACGATCAAAACCTCGATCAGCACTTGCAACGGCCGGACGTCCAACTCGCGCACAACCGTCTCGATGAGCTCGAAATCGGAACGGCCTGCTCTGACGAGGAGGCTGTTCGTGCCCGCGTCAGGCACAATCGTGACCTCGCCCGCGAGCGCCGCGCCCCTGCCAGCTAAACCTTGCTCGGCCCTCGCCTCATGCTGCGGGAGTATGCGATCCTGACGTAGCCCGTCAGAGAGCGTACTCTGCACCACGCCTATCTCCCCGAATGCCGCCGCCTGCCCGTACAGTGCATTGACCGTAGCGGCCACGTCGGCTGCCCTGGCATGAGTCAGACGCACGAAAAAGAGTTCGGGCGGTTCTCCTTCCTCGCCGGCACGGCGCGTGGGCCTCTGCTCGACCGGCGCCTCAACTTCGACGGCACGAACGTGGTAAACGCCGGTGGAATCGAGTGCCAGCACGTGGTTTTGGCTCGCGAGTAGCCCTTGCAGGAGGCCCAACACCTGCTCTTTGGTGATCGGCACTGGAGTCTCGACGGTGACTCCTGCACTCGTCAGCTCGCCAAAAACCACCGGTTTATCGAGGTACCGCGCGAGAGCCTGAACGGCGTGTCGCAGGTCGACGTCGACCAACTGGATAGTGATGCTATCCGCTTGCGCTTGATCAATCGAGTCGGCCTGGGAGCGCAACCCAACTGGTGATATCACCGCCGCCAGCACGAGTGCAAAGACGGGTGTTATTCTCAGCGAGTTCATCTCCATTGCCTGCTCACCGTCAGAACCCAACTCGTGTCTGCACCCTGAACCACGACCGAGTCTCGATCCACTCTAGTAATACTCAAGTCTTCCAACGTTTCTCCCTCCCGTACCACGACGCTTCCGTCTCTTCCGGGTACTCCCCTCAAGACAGCCTGCCAAGGCGGTCCACCGAGGATTCCCGCGAGAACCAAGTCGAGAGTTGGAGCCCGCGATGGTTCGAACGTTTCGGAAACGAGCGCACCCGGCGCGAAGGGAACCGACGAAGGCCGCCGATCGATGCGAAAAGGGTCGGACCCGATCACTTCTGTGCGCGCCTCCAACATCGTGCCCACCGATACCACCGGCGTGGCGGTCAGCGGCGCGAGAGGCTGAAATGCAGTCTCGGAAGTCGAGGGTGGCTGGGTGCCGTCACGCGCGACACCTACGGCGACCAGCAGGACCGCGACAGCCCAAGCTCCTCGCTCAGCTCTCACCGACTTCAATTCTGTTCTCCCAAGATGCCTCCACAGAGCGCGAGCCCTTCCACCTTGAACGCCACGTGAAGTCTCTCCATGCGACCGTCGCCAAGACCCGGCTCCGGCTGCTCGATCGTCAGTTGGCGAACCGCAAGCATCGCCGGCCCGCGTTCTACCTCGAGCAAGAATGCGGTAAGACCAGTCACGTCCGTGACGAGGTCGCCGCGCACGGCCACCGGCGCAAACACACCGACGCTCGCTGAATCGGTTTCGACGTATAGCGCGCCCAGTTCGCTGCTGCTGCGCGCCGCCACACGCGAGAGCCACGACGCGAGGGCACTTGCCGCCGCGTCCGGCGACTCACCGCCGAACAGGGCCGGCGCGATGTTTTCCAGACGCACGCCTCGCGCATCCAGCGAGTCGAGCACGGATGGAAGACGCACGAGACCGATTTCTGCTCGCAGTACCTCGTGCTGGATCTCCGCCGCGGAGGCTTCCGCCGCACTTTCCCAGCGCAGCAGCGCCGGGACACCGCGCCCCACCATCAGGATGGTTCCGATGGCCACAGCACAAACGACGAGTGCGCGGCGGTCTCGCGGGGAGAGCCGGACTCTCATCGCAGCGGAACCTCCGGCAGGCGAGTCGTGCGAGCCTGCGAGGCCAATAGGAAACTCACAGTTACCCGAGCCATGGTTGATTCCCCCACGAGTTCGCGGGTGATCGGGCCCACAATCTCTGCATTGGAGATGCTCGTCACCGCTTCGAGCCACTCGAGGGGCGCGGAGCCGTCCGGCACTAACCCTAATCCGAAAATAATTTATGCAGCGAGTCGTTGCGCGATGCGTTCGTAGAGT
>CAYTDU010000439.1:0-5038 GCA_964436395.1 uncultured Gemmatimonadaceae bacterium
CTTCAGGATGTGCGGTATGCGATACGCGGACTCCCGAGACAGCCTGGCTTCACGGCCTCGGTGGTTCTGCTGCTTGCCATCGGGATCGGCGCCAACGTCGCGATGTTCAGCGCACTTCATCAGGCGTTGTTGAAACCCCTGCCTTTTGCCGAGCCCGAAAATCTCGTGTTGGGCCGGTCGGTGTTCAACGGCAACGTAAACCCCGACATGTCCGCACCAGACTGTTACGATTTCAGCGAGCGTAGCCACGTGCTGGAATCGGCTGGCATTGTAGGCACATTCCCGTTTTTTGCCACTGTCACTGGTGGCGAGGAGCCTGAGCGAATAAGTACCCTCGTGGTTTCGTGGGATCTCTTTCCGACACTCGGCGTTCCTCCCGTGGCGGGGCGGTATTTCACGCCGTCAGAAGGCGAACTGGGTGGCCCCAACGTCGCGATGATCAGCGGCCGCTATTGGCACCGACGTTTCGGGGGAGCGCCTGACGCGGTCGGCAGCACGATCACCGTGGATGGTACGGTCCAGACCATCGTGGGTGTGATGCCATCCGGGTTCGAGTTTTTGCACGACGCGGATCTCTGGATGCCTTTACACCGAAACGACCCGACCATGCGGGCGAATTGGAGGGGTTGGCACAGCTGGTTTCTGATCGGGCGACTCCGGCCCGGCATCGATATCGAAACTGCCCGCGCCGACCTGCAGCTCATTGCGGCCCAGCTGACGAACGAATTTCCCGACTCCAACCGCGACAAGGATATCCTGGTGACGGAGCTGCAGGAGGCGTTCACCGAGGATTATCAAACAACTGTGTTCCTGCTCATGGCCGCCGTGGGTCTGGTACTGCTCATCGCATGCGGAAATGTTGCGAGCTTGTTGCTGGCACGCGGTGCAGCCCGTCGTTCGGAGCTGTCCGTGCGCGCGGCCCTAGGAGCCTCGTCAGGGCGCCTGGTCCGGCAGCTGCTCACCGAGTCGTTGGTCACTGCGGCGGCGGGTGGAGCGTTGGGAGTGACTCTGGCGTTCTACTTTCAGAAGCTCGTCGTTTACGCGGTTCCCGGCGATGCATTGGGGATGGACAGCCTGGGTGTATCTTGGCCGATGCTGGCGTTCGCACTCGGGTTGTCGGCGATCACCGGCCTGTTGTTCGGGGTCCTGCCGGCAATCCAGGCTGCACGCTCGAAGATCGCGGACGACGTGCGTTCGGGAACGCGGACTACCGACTCTCGGGGACAGCGCGTTCAGAACGGTCTCGTCATAACGCAAGTGGCGGTATCCACTATCCTCCTGATCGGAGCGGGTCTTCTGCTCAAGAGCTTTGCGACGCTTCTGGCAGTGGAGCCGGGGTTCGACACAGATAATCTGAAAACCGCGGATATTCAGATCGCCTCGGACAAGTATCCCGATGCTTCCCAGCGTATCCTGTTCTTTTCCTCGCTGCGGGAAAACCTGGAAGCGATCCCCGGCGTTTCGGGCGTTGCGGTCGTCAACCAGCTGCCGATCAGGAATCCCGGCAACAACTTTCTTGTGAACGCGACCGACCGGCCGCCGGACGATCCAAACGACCGCCAAGGTGCCTTCTGGCGAACCATATTGCCGGGCTATTTCGCTGCCATGGGAATTCCGCTGATGCACGGTCGCGGAATCGAGCCGTCGGATCACGCCGACGCACCGCGCGTCATGGTGATCAACGAGACCATGGCGCGCAAGCTCTTCCCGGACCAGGACCCGCTGGGTCAGCGGGTAACCGTTTCCCGGGGTAACGCCGTGTTCGAAGTCGTCGGGGTCGTCGGGGATGTACGAAACCAAGGAGCGAAGTACTCGCAGCGCATGACGATGTATCTGCCTTACATGCAGTTTCCCACGCTCACGATGTGTGTCGCCGTGCGCACTGCGATCGATCCGGTGTCACTGGCAACCGAAATGCGCGATGCGGTCTGGAAATCCGATCGCGACGTTCCGGTGACCGGGATAGAGAGTATGGAGGCAATCGCGGCTCACGCGTTGTCCGACAACAAGGTCGTTGCGTTATCGGTAGCACTGTTCGCCGCGGTGGCGGTGTTGCTGGCCGCGCTCGGGATTTACGGTGCCCTCGCGTACTACGTGAATCGCCGCCAGCACGAGATCGGTATCAAGGTTGCGCTCGGCGCCAATCGCGTTCAGGTGATGCGACCGATTTTGAGCAGGGGACTGTCACTGGTGGTCGTGGGGATCGGCCTTGGTCTCATTGGGGCATTCTGGAGTGCGCGCGTCCTTCAGCGTATGCTGTTCGACGTGGCACCCACCGATGCGCCGACGTTCGTGTTCGTAAGTCTTTTCTTCGGCTGTGTTGCGCTGGTCGCTTGTCTGATTCCTGCGCGGAGAGCGCTCGAGGTGGATCCGGTGACCGTGCTCGGCGTGGAGTGACGGGCCGGCATTTCACGAAGGGCCGCAAGCTTGCGGTTGGCTGTGTCGGTGTGTGCTTTTTTGAGACTCCCAAACCCGACGCACTCGGCCATAAGTTGTTGATATATATGTAGTTACATTGCTTGTCGCTGACGGGAAATGGCCGGTGTCTGCCAAAAAGGCATCGATTCGAAGCTTCGAGTGGCTCATTCGAAGCTTAAAATGGACCATTTGAAACATCGAATGGACGATTCGATGCTTCGAACGCGCCGCTTCAAGCATTCAATCGTTCATTTGGCCTTGAGTATGCCGGTTTTCGGGCCGTTCAGCGACCAATTTTATGATTCGAATTGTGCGTTTGAAGTCGCGAATTGCCTGGTCGATGTCCAAAATCGATCGCTCGCGATTTCTTGTGCGTCATTTGATCTCCATGAAGTAGAAAGTCGGGCCGTTCAGAGGATCGGACGAAGCTTCAAATGCACCATTCGAAGCTTCAAACGCTTCATCTTACCTTGCGTGCGGTTCGTTCCAGGCACCCTCCCATCCGCCCGACTCATTCGCAAGACCTCAGGCGCTCGCGAACCGCCTCACCAGGCTCCGTACGCTGCCCTCGGGTCGGAATTCCGTCGCGGGCCGACGACGTTCAATGTGGTTGGAATAGTGGGCGACGTAAGGTATGAATCGGTGAATGCCGAGGTGCGCCCCACGGCCTACATCTCTGCTTTGCAGTTCACGCGCAGCCGGCTGAGCTTCGTTATGAAAACGCGGGTGAATCCTGAGTCTCTCTTCCCTCAACTCCGCGATGCTGTCTGGAGCATTGCCGCCGACGCGCCGATCACGCGAACCACCACCATTTCGGCATTGGTCTCCGAGTCGGCGCGAGAGGAGAGATTCCGAACCGTAGTGATCGTGCTGTTCAGCATCTGCGCTGCCCTGCTGGCGGCTTCCGGCATTTTCGGAGTAACGGCCAGGAGCGCCGCACGTCGCTACAGGGAGTTTGGAATCCGCTAGAGGTGCTGAAGGCAGAGTAGGGGAGGGATGGAATGGTCAACTCGCTCCTCATAATGCTTGCAGCGCAGCCAGGCCATCCCCCAGAGCGGGCCTTAGGTTTCTTTTCAACCTACAGCCCGCGAAGGGGGACTGGTCTGGCGAAGCTACCAGCTAATGCCCTGGTAGAGCGTGCGTTTTACACGCTGCTGTCCGCCGGGACCTCCTCTCTACAGGGAAAACCTTCTGTAAGATCCAACTCGGCTGCGACACCTACTATCTGAGCGTTGGTAAACGCTTATCTGGAAAGAGGAACACTCGCTTTCAGAAGGGTGACATGACAAAGCGCTGATTATACGGAGCGGTCGGGCGACTCGAGCAGTACCGACAACTCCGAGAAGGGAGATGTCAAAATGAAACTGTTTGAGCGTGCGGCTGCTTTTCTGCTGTTATGCGGAATTGGTTTTGTCTTCGCGCCTCAGGAAGCAGAGGCCCAATATTTTGGTCGCAACAGCGTGCAGTATGAGGACTTCGATTTCAAGGTCCTCAAGACCGACCATTTCGATATCCACTACTATCCTGGCGTCGACGTCGAGTTGGTTGCACTCATGGCGGAGCGGTGGTACGAACGGTTCGCGAAGCTCTTCGACCACGAACTCAGCGATCGTCAAACGCTGATTGTTTACGCCGCGCACCCTCACTTCAGGCAGACTAATGCCCTGGGTAGCACAATGGACGAGGGCGTTCAAGGTGTCACCGAGTTGTTCAAGCGGCGTATCGTGCTGCCGTTCCTTGGTCCGCTGGCCGAAACCGACCACGTGATCGGTCACGAGTTGGTGCACGCGTTTCAGTTCGACATGACCGGCAAAGATGGCGGAAGGTTGATGTCCGGCGTGCCCGGTGCAGCGCGTATGCCGCTGTGGTTCGTGGAAGGAATCGCCGAATACATGTCCGTTGGTCACATAGACCCCGAAACGGCTATGTGGATGCGGGCGTTTGTCGAGCGAGACCTGCCTATAGATCAAATAGGCACCAGCCGGGCCCTTCACCCCTACCATCACGGTCAGGCATTGATGGCGTACATAGCCGGCCGCTGGGGCGACGAGGCGATCGGCAGGCTTCTCAAGACCACCAAGTCTGTTCCGAATGTCGGGCTCGCGTTTCAACGCGTCTTGAACATTCATCCCGATTCGCTGATGTCCGATTGGTACGAGGCGATGCGGGCGGCAACCGAGCCGGTGCTCGCGCAAACGGCTGACGCAAGTGTTTACGGATCACCCATACTCGGCAAAGCGTCCGGCAGCGGCAACTACAACATCGCGCCGGCGCTGAGCCCAGATGGCAATCAACTGGTATTCTTGTCCGAAAAGGACTTGTTCGCCATCGAAATGTTCCTGTCCGATGCGAACACTGGTGAAATACGACGGAAGATCGTGAAGACGGCAGTGAACCCGAATTTCGAGGGCGTTCAGTTCATCCAGTCCGCCGGCTCCTGGGACTTCTCGGGCGATGCTTCCCATCAACGCGCGCTCCAGACCGCGCCGGCCGTGTGTTCCCATGACGATCAGGTTCGCGTGGAGCCTGTCGGCGATCTTCGGGATCACCTCACCGGGGTGCCCTTCTTCGACGTGCGTCTCGGTCGAGGCGACGCCGCGACGGCGAAGCGACTGTGCCG
>CAYTDU010000440.1:0-5024 GCA_964436395.1 uncultured Gemmatimonadaceae bacterium
TTGGGAGCGATTCGGACACAATGCAATCTGGATCAGAGACGAAACAGCGGGAACTACTCGCGCGTACAACTACGGGTTGTTCAGTTTCGAACAAGTGGGGTTCATCTCCAGGTTCCTCCAGGGCCGCATGGAATATTGGATGAGGGGCTTCGAAACAGATCCTCACCTGCAAGGATATGTATCAGACGATCGGTCGGTGTGGGTACAAGAGCTAAACCTCGATTCTCACCAAAAGGCTAACCTGCGTGATTTCCTGGAATGGAACGAACGCCCGGAAAACCGGTTCTACCGCTATCACTATTACTACGACAACTGCTCCACCCGTATTCGGGACGCTATCGACAGGGTGCTCGACGGGACTATTCGGGAGCAGACAATACGCGTGTTCCCCGGCCACACCCTTCGATACCACAGCCTGCGTCTCGTATCGAACGACCTCTGGACCTACACGGGACTCCTGCTGGGCCTGGGTCAACCGGTAGATGAACCGCTCTCGGCGTGGGGTGAGATGTTTTTGCCACTGAAGCTGCGTGAGCATCTGAGAAATGTGGAAGTGCGTGGTGAAGATGGAACCATGCAGCCCTTGGTCCTTTCTGAACGCACAATTTACGAAAGCTCAGAATTCATAGAAGCCGCCTCCCCACCAAGGCGGACACTGCCCTTTTTCGGCGTTGGTTTGGCACTCGCATTGGTGGCGTTGCTCGCAGCGCATAGAGCCACCGAGGATAGCATCGGCCGAATTGTGTTCACCGGCATCGCCGCCGCTTGGTACGCCCTTACGGGGTTAGCCGGACTGGGGCTTGCGGGCCTTTGGATGTTCACCGATCACGATACGTCGTATCGAAACGAGAACTTGTTCTGGTTTAACCCGGTCGCGATTCTCCTCGTTGTCCTGGTACCTCTCCTAGTATACCGCGTCCCATGGTCAGAGCGAGTTGGACGTCTCGCAGCAGTTTTTGTGGCCGGCGTCTCGCTATTGGGATTAGCCCTTCAAGTAATCCCGGGCATGAATCAGGTCAGCGGACCACTCATCGCTCTCGCTGTTCCACCCAATCTCGCTCTTGCAGCCGGAGTTATTTGGTATTCGAGTATTGAGAGTTGAGAGAGCAGAGATTTGAAATTTGAGATTTCAGATTTTGGAGTTTAGATCCTTGGAGTGATGGGATGTATGGGTTCGATAGGCATAACTCATTGATTATCAACAAGTTACTCCCACACCGAGACCTTGGACGCGTACTTGGTTTGTAGTGCAATCACAAGTCACAAATCACGAATCGCAAATCACAGATCGCAGTATGTGCTGCTGTGCGGCCGTCATTCTGTTCGAACAAAACCGCCCCGACTCGCATCAAACCCAGTGACAAGCAAGAGTCGATACCGGCTCTCGGCCTCAGGAGGAGTTGCGATGACGGCGTCAGCAGTGAAGAATGGATACCTGAAATTGCCATGGATCTCGGAATCACGATCAGTAAACGAGCCCAAGGTGAGCGAACCAGAAATCACAGATGCCATTCCGCTGTTTGACGAAGACAGCCTAGTCCGCAAGGCGCAGGCTGGCGAAGCGGTCGCATTCGAACGTCTCTACGAGATGCACGTACGGCGTATGTATGCGTTGTGTCTCCGCATGGTGAGCGATCATAGAAATGCGGAGGAGCTCACACAAGACATCTTCGTACGTGCGTGGGAAGCGATAGCGACGTTTCGGTTCCAAAGCGCCTTTGGCACTTGGCTGCACCGCTTGGGAACGAATGTCGTGCTCGGCCACCTTAGATCCGAGAAGCGCCGGGAAGGCAAGGTGTCCACCACAGAAGACCTAGAGGCATTCGCCAACGGCGTCAGGCAAGCCATGCCGGAGACGAAGCTGGATTTGGAGCGGGCCATAGCCTCGCTTCCTGACGGTGCAAAGGAAGTACTCGTACTCCACGACATCGAAGGCTACCGGTATCGCGAAATCGCTGAAATGACTCAGATCGCAGAAGGAACGGTCAAGTCTCAGCTGAACAGGGCACGAAGGCTCGTGCGGGAGGCATTGCTCAAATGAGTGAGCACGAACTAAACAAGGGTGGCGCAGACGATTGCCAGATCGTTGAAGAGCTGCTTTCTCCGTTCATGGACGAGGAGTTGAACGCCACAGCCGATGCATTCGTAAGGCATCACCTCGATTCTTGTGGCCGCTGCATGAAGAAGCTCGATGAACTGAAAGCGACCGTCGAGGCAATCAACGAGCTACCGAGAGAGGCGACTCCGGAGAACGACCTGTGGCCCGGCATCGTCGCGGCGAGTCCTGACGGTTCCCTCGGAGCACCGGTTGGAGTCGGGCGGAACAAGCGTTGGCGCATGCCAAAACCGATGCTTCTGGCAGCAGGCCTCGCGGCTCTGCTCGCTCCGGCCGGCGTATTTGCCGGAATGAGCTTGCTGAGTGGAGATGAAGAACCTCTGGCGAGCAGCGGCCACAACTGGGTATCGGATGACACCGGTGCCGAGATCACGATCGACCTGTCAGAATCACTCGAGGGTATCGAAGAGTGGGCAGAGGCCTTCGCTGAGGAGTGGGAAGCAGTCGCTGAACAATGGGAAGACGAGTGGGCAGACTGGGAATCCGACAACGAGTACGAAGGCGCGGAGCTGACCGCGTTACTCAGTGCTCTGCAAGATGAAGACCCTCAGATCCGTAGGACCGTTGCGCGGACATTGGGTGATTATGAGGATCCCCGAGTAGTGGCCGCTCTTTCGCGTGCTTTGATGGAGGATTCCGACAACGAGGTGAGGCGCTGGGCTGCATGGTCCCTCGGCGAGATCGAGGACCCACGAGGCATTCCGGCGCTCTCGCATTGCTTGATGCGCGACTCTTACGGAGAGGCCAGACGTTGGGCTGCATGGTCGCTCGGCGAAATCGAGGATCCACGGGGAATCGAGGCTCTGTCAGCGGCACTCGTCAACGATCCGGTAAATGAGGTCCGTCGCTGGGCGGCATGGGCTCTCGGCGAAATCGAAGATCCCAGGGGAGTGCCTGCACTCGCTGCAGCTGCGCGGAACGACTCTCACAGCGAGACTCGTCGGTGGGCTGCTTGGGCACTCGGTGAGATAGAGAGCCCCGAAGGCGTTGATGCGCTTGGTGAGATGTTGCGAGAGGAGCAGAGCAACGAGGCCCGACGTTGGGCCGCGTGGGCATTGGGCGAAATTGAGAGCCCGGAAGCTGTCGATGCCCTTGTTGTTACGCTTCGCAGAGATTCCTATCAACAAGCCCGTAGATGGGCGGCCTGGGCACTCGGTGAAATCGAAAGCCCAAGGGCAGTTGAGGGGCTATGCCACGCCTTGCTAAATGACTCGTCCGCCGAGGTACGCCGCTGGTCTGCGTGGGCACTAGGAGAAATCGAACATCCGAGTGCGGCAGAGGCGTTGTCCGAAGCGCTCCAGAACGACGAAAGTCCGGAAGTGCGTCGCTGGGCTGTCTGGGCATTGGGAGAGTTGGAGAACCGATAGACAATGAACCACCCGGCCCGGATCCATCGAGGATTCCGGGCCGGAGTTGATCACTCGAAACAGGGGCACGTTCGGTAACGTGCCCTTGTTTCATTTGTCTTCTTTTGTGCTCAGCGAGTGAATGGCGAACCTTCCTCCTTGGGGGTCCAGGCAATGGGCAACGAGACCTCCTCCCGGCACTCCAACCGGGCCATTCATCACTTGACCACCGAGCATCTGTACCGTAACCGCTGCCTCATTAGCATCGGGAACCATGATGTAGTACAGCCACTCCGGCGGCCCTTCGACCTCATCCGGCTTGTTGAAGAACCCTCCGAGAGATAAGCCGGCACGTCCATACATCTGGTAGGTACCCAACTCGCCCATGTCCATCGATTCGGTCTTCTCCCATCCAAACACCTGGTGGTAGAAGCCCAATGCCGCCTCCCAGTCGGTGGTGGCCAGCTCATGCCATGAGAACTCGCCTACCTTGGGTGGTTCGTCTTTTCCGGCTACCTCGCCAACTGGGGTGAAAATCGCGAATGCGCCACCCTGAGGATCATGCAAAATCGCAAAACTGCCAATGTCGGGGATATCGGTAGCAGGCACTATCACGCTCCCACCGAGCTGCTCCGTTTGAGCAACCGTAGCACGCGTGTCAGGAACCAGGACATATGCGATCCAATGCGGCGGTGCATCGACAGCCTTGGCTTCTTCAGGCAGAGGCATTACTCCCCCCAACGGCACACCATCGTTGGTCCACATCGTGTAAGGTTCACCTTCACCTTGCCACGGCATTGTGCCCCAACCAGCCAGTCGAGTATAGAAGTCGACTGCCTCACCTATGTCGGAAGTCATGAGATCATAATGAACAAACCGTCCTCGAGCGATCGGATCGGTCATCGGTTCCTCCTTGAATCGAAAGGTCAGGCGACGCTGCGCCGGTAACATTATGCAACGACGGGGTGCGCGAGTCTACCGCTGAACCACTTCGCAACCAACGTAGCCGCCAACTAATGGTTTGTGCTCGGTTGACGATAACAGCACATATACGCCATTATTTTTATGTGACACTCTCTAGGACCGTCCACGTATTGAATAGGTGGGCGGCCGGCCCAACACACAACAACAGAAGAACGATAAGCACGGCACGACTATGAGGCGGAACACCGGCGATTATGGTGGGCTCGATTACGACGAAGACGACGTGGACGACTTCTCCGTTATCGACGACGATGGGGACGATCTAGATGATCTAGACCTCTTGGGAGATCCAGATTCGGAGTTTGACGATGATGATGTGGAGATTTCCATGGAGGTCGATGCTGACGGGAACGAGATCTACTACGCCCAGGACGCTAAAGTACCCAACAGTCATTCACAAGGCTACAGCGCCGAAGAAGTAATCGAGGGGCTGGAGCAGCGGCGCCGCGAGTTCCGGGAATTGCGTCGCCGATCCCGAGGGGCACGTTGCGAAGAAGAGGAACCTGATGAAATCCTCGACGACGATTTACCTGTAAACGGGGATGGTGTAAACATCTCCATGGAGATCGACGAGGACG
>CAYTDU010000441.1:0-5020 GCA_964436395.1 uncultured Gemmatimonadaceae bacterium
CGCCCGGGATCTCGGCACTACAACGCGCACACAAACCATCGGCCAAACCAACCACCTCGGTGGCGTACCCAACCCTTCTTATCAAGAGTCCGCCGCACGAGTGACAGTATGTATTACCACCATCGTGAAACGGTACATTGCCGACGTAGACATAGTGAAGACCGGCGTCCATGGCCAACTCTCGCGCCCGTTCCAAGGTGGACACGGGAGTTGGTGGCAGGTTCGTCATACGGTAGACCGGGCGGAATCGTGTGAAATGGACCGGCACGTTGGCGCCCATGTGTTCTATGATCCAACGGGCCATCTCGCTGATCTCACGTGGAGAGTCGTTGAGAGTCGGGATTAGCAGTACCACAATCTCAGTGTGGATGCCGACGTCGGCCAGCACCTCGAGCGTGTGCAGTACAGGAGCCAGTTGCCCAGAGCATTGTTGTTGATAGAACTCCTCGGTGAATGCCTTGAGATCGATCTTCACACCAGTCAGATGCCTGCACAACTGACGTAGCGGATCTTCCAGGATGTATCCGTTGGAGATGATCACGCTGCCGACGCCCCGTTCTCTAGCGATTGCCGCAGAGTCAAAAGCGTACTCGTAAAAGACTATCGGCTCGGAATAGGTATAGGCGATCGTCGGGCTACGGCTATGCAATGCCCTCTCGGCCAGCTCCTGCGGTGACACCTCATGGCTCGATAGCTGCTCCGGCCGGACCTGACTGATCTCCCAGTTCTGACAGAACTTGCACTCGATATTGCAGCCGGCCGTAGCTACGCTGAGCGCGGTCGTACCGGGCAGATAGTGGTACAGCGGCTTCTTCTCGATAGGGTCTACGTTCGCGCTGCACAACGCACCGTACACGAGGGTTTTATAGTCACCGCCCTGGTTTTCCCGAACGCCGCAGTAGCCTCGCTCCACATCGGCCACCACACACTCTCGCGGGCAGAGTTTGCAGCGTACCATGCCGTCTTCGAGCCTCTCGAACCACATCGCGTCGTGTACGACGACCTGCTCAGGGTTTGTCTTGCCAATTGGAGGCTCGCATCCTTCTACACTCCTCTCCCCTCTCCCCCTTCCCCCTCCCCTTCTCACACACAGCGCGCACGCACCGACACCGCATGCCTCAAGAAAGGAACGCCGGTCGGTAGAGCGATGTGAACTCATCCCACTTCCTGCCATGGTCGCCCAATGCTCACAACCTCAATCTCGTTGAGGTTTGCCGTACCCAGCCCACGAACTGCGGCGCTCTCTAGGTAACGCGCCGGTCTACCCTCCACCGTCAATGATGGCATTCCCTCCCGTGCTCGCTTCAGCTCCAGGATTTCGAGTGCCACACGATCGAGCGCAACAGCATCAGTGGAAAGAAGGATGCCACCGTACGGCCATTGCCAAGACGGTCTGCTCGGTGGGCCGCCGTGGTGCTGCGGCCGTATCGCATCACAAACCGCGAGCCGCAAACGTTCCCGAATGTTCGGATGTGCGCAAACGTCGGCCACGAACGGGTCACATCCATTGTCATGGTACTTGTTGGGGTTGTGGATCGCGCCGTAGAAGTTTTTTAGGGCGCACGACAGCCCTGCGAGGTTGTGGTCCTTGAGAACAGGAACGCTCACCAATGCGTCAGATTGTTCGGTGACGATTCGGCTGTAAAGACTTCCTATTCCTCCACTCGCCGATATGACATCGTCGTACCCTCCTCTGTGTCCTCCCAGTGAGTCGGTGCCGAAACATCGGGTGTCGCCGGCGCCATTGCGGAGTCGGTAGCCGGCGCGTTCGAGTTCCCGGTCCGTCCTGTCCCAGATGATCGTGTTTGCGGGCCGGACACCGCACGCTCGAATCGCATGAGTCAGAGCTACACTGACTACCGGGTGAGTTGGAAGTCCGAGACAGTTGACCTTGATCGCGACTCGATCGACAGGTTTGAACCATCGGCCCCACGCATCCGCGGGCCGATCCGTTTCCGCGAGAAGCGAGGCAGCCTGATCCAGCAAACCTCGGACTTTCTCGGTAGTGAATCCGGTCGGATCTGTGCTTAGGTCTGCGTGCCTGACAACGACCACGCGTGACTTCAACTGCCTGGCAATCGGAATGCCGTCAACAGCCACACCTGCCCCCCCTGCAACTCCCGCGGCAGTCATCCCCTTCGGGAATTCCCTGCGTCCGGACTTGCGGTCCATCGACATCGGTCTGACTATCGATTACGGCGGTTCTCTGCCTCACCAAACACCTGAGCCGAGAACCGGTAGATCTCAGTGTTCGGATCCCGCCATGCATCGGCAGGTAGACCCGCTTTCAAACATGCACCTGCAAGGAACTCTTCCCTGCCCCAGCCTTGCTCGATGGGCACCTGCGGCAGCAATACGCCGCGATTCCGCCCGCTGACTATTAGCAGCCCGTCAGTGCCGACACGGACCTTTTCCGGGTCCAGCAATCGTCGCATCGGCGTCAGGACAGACACCTCAATCTCCAGGTCGGGCGCTTCATGAAGCGTCACCGGCTGCTGTCTAAAGCGTGGATCAATACACGCTCTATATGCATTCTCGGCTACGGAATGGTAGAGCGGCACGACAGACATAATATGGCCGATGCAACCTCGCAGCTCGCCGTCGTTGCGTAGCGTCACGAATGCGGCACCGAGTGAAGCCAACCGCGGCGTCAGATGGTAGGAGTTCACATCCACTGACGGCGGCGAGTTGCCGGCGAGATAGTCCGTCGCGGTGTTGCGGGCGAGTTGCAGCAGCGTTTGCCGCTCATCTCGATTCAACCCTTCGCCGATCCTCCAAAATGCTATCCCGGCGTAAGTGACCGAATTAGTGTAATCGCCGGTTTTCTCGCCGCTCGTGGCGAAGGCGATGCGTCTGCCTGCGATATCATCATACGGGTAAAGCGTCTCGAGTAGGAGCGAGATTGGGTTCCGTCCGCAGATGGTGGCCTGTGTGTCTCGCAGGAACAGGTCCCAGCCCGGCACGTCGACCTCCAGAATCTCCTGTACGGCTGCATCATTTAGCGCCTGGAGGCGTTCGGGCACTCGATCGCTGAACGGTGCATACCCGAAATTCCGACCATAGTGAGTGAAGTCGGAGCTGACCACGAGCAACGTTTCTTCATCTATCAGATCACGTAAGGCTCGCGCGAGGACGACCCGCTCTTCATCCGTCATTTCGCCGACCAGCATTTCGACCAGCTCGAATTCACCGAGTGCCCGCTGGAGCATCGGGAGTTGGTTCTCGGCCGAATGCTCGTTTCGGTGGGCTGCTGGCTGTTCTGTGACCACAGGGCAGTCCAGAAGTTTTGCTCGTACCTCTATGTCGGCGGGAGTTCTCCCCAGCGGCGTCTCGTATGCATCAACCGAGAGCACGCTGGCACCACGCAGCATCGTACCGTGACTCAATCCCAGTACGATCACCCGATCGTATCGGTGCCCCTCGAGCGTCGCGTACATCGCGCCGGCCACGGGGCCTGAGTACGCGTATCCCGCGTGTGGCACGATCAGAGCGACCGGTTTGTTCGGAACCACCGACTCGGTTAGTGACAGATACCCGTCAACCGCTTCGCGGAGCGAATTGGCATCGGCGGGATACCACATGCCCGCCCCGCTTGCGCGTCGCACCCGTGCTTGTTGTTGTGGCTCGGCGGGTTCATTGGTGCGTGCCGCAATCGGCAGTATGAGGACAAGAAGCGGTACCCACCAACGGAGTGACAGATGTCTCATGGCGATATCTCTGATTGACCGTCTTAAGCAGCATACATAAAGCGGGGAGAGTTGGGAATGAGGGGGGGATGATTGCAGATTGCAGAGTGTGGATTTGAGAATGTAGATTGGCAATGCGTGGTTTGGCACCGGTTCGGTGACGATTGGGCCGCCAACGCGATACTCATAGTCAAAGATCTGCACTCTGCATTCTGCACTCAAGGATCCGATATCATGAAAGCTGTCCGTTTACCACCTGTCATCTTGTTCTTGTCCTTGCTTGTCTCCGCTGGTCCCTTGCCCGCTCAGGTGCCTCCGGACGCAAGTGTCCGGGTCGACGAGATATTCGAGCCTTGGAACTCTGTTGACATGCCGGGGTGCGCCGTTGGCGTGGCGATAAACGGTTTGACCGTGTTTTCACGTGCATACGGAATGGCCGATCTCGAGCACAACATTCCCAATACTCCCGCAACGATATTCGAGGGCGGTTCTGTATCGAAGCAGTTCACCGCCGCGGCAATAGTACTGCTCGTACTCGAAGGTGTGCTGTCTCTAGATGATGACGTCAGAGACTATGTCCCCGAGCTTCCCGACTACGGACAGACCATAACACTGCGCCATTTGATGACTCACACCAGCGGCCTCAGAGACTGGGGCAGCGTCGCAGAGATCTCGGGGGGGGGTCGCCAGCAACGGACACACACGCACGCACACGTGCTGGATATCTTGAGGCGCCAGAGTGCACTCAACTTCCCTGCGGGTCACGAGTACTCGTACAGCAACAGCGGTTACAATCTCTTGGCGATCATCGTTGCCAGGGTAAGCGGTATTCCGTTCGCCGAGTTCAGTAGGCGGCGCATCTTCGAGCCACTAGGAATGACTCACACTCAGTGGCGGGATGACTATACCCGCATCGTCAAAGGGCGCAGCACGGCTTATTGGGTGGATGACGATACTGTGAAGATCATGAGGCCGATCGAAGACGTGCACGGAAACGGCGGGCTGCTGACTACTGTGGGTGACTTGCTCATATGGAACGAAGCATTGGAGAATGGCATCCTCGGCGGCCTGGAATTCAAACAGATGATGCACGAGCAGGGGCGGCTGAATGACGGAAGGCAGATTACTTATGCCGCCGGTCTTTACGTACAACCGTTCGCGGGTGTGCCGTCGGTGACGCATACCGGATCGACGTCTGGTTACCGCGCCTTTCTTGGTCGGTATCCCGACCAAGGCCTCTCCGTCGCAATGCTGTGTAACGCCTCAAACACACCCACGCGCGGAACAGGTGAAATGATTGCGCGAATCTACCTTGGTGACGCCCTGCAAACCCC
>CAYTDU010000442.1:0-5016 GCA_964436395.1 uncultured Gemmatimonadaceae bacterium
GAACGGCACCGGTTCCTCCAACGTGGAACGCATACGACACAACGACGATGTCAGCGACCGCGTATACGACTTCACCTCGACAAGCACCGTCGACAGCGTGATCATTGCCGTACCGCGCGCAGGCACATGGCCGCTGTCAGGCACCATCACACGCGAAGTGAACGTGGAGGTCGTGGGAGGTTTGCAGGACGATCGCACACGTTCGCGCACGGTTGTGATAGAATTCAACGGAACGCAATTCGCGACGATCACCGTCAACGGCGAGACGTTCACGTTCGACCTGGAAACGAAGACAATAGTGCGGGACGAGGAGGCGTAGGGCTGCGCATGAGTCCAGGCGCATAATGGATAGAGGGGCTGATCGGAAGGCCAGCCTCTCTTGTTTGGGGCAGGCGGGCAGGCGGGCAGGCGGGCAGGCGGGCAGGCGGGCAGGCGGGCAGGCCCAAGATGTCCCGAAGGTCTCTGCCGTCAATACTCGGACTCGAGCATCGCGGCGATGTTTGCGAAGCCGCGGATGTCGATACGCTGCCAGCCTGCTTCGGCCATCTTGCACAGCTTGCCTGACCGGTGGTGCGTCTCGAGCTGCTCCGCAAACTCTCGCGCGTTTCCCCGATTCCTGATCGGCTTTGCAACTCCTGCATTCAAAAGAATCTCGCGATTGAGCGGCGCGAAGCTCCCCAGCGGTGGATCCACAAAGTACATCGGCAGTCCGAGTCCCAGCGCCCAATTAGCACGCTCGTGCGCTGGAGCAACGAAATAATCGAACTCAGGAAACAGTTTTGCAGTTGTTGCATTCAGTTCTTTGCGGTTTGTGAACGGGCACAAAAGAATTCGGCCGTCGCTTTTCTGTATGTCAGTAGCGGAGTCGGCGGTTTCCAATTCGATGCCAGCGGAGCTACAGGCGGCCCTCAGGCGTTTCTCTAGCGTCCCCCGCAGTTTCGCGAATACGATCGCTCGCCCCTCTCGTTCATGAACCGAGCGAGCTGCGGCAACGATCGATTCCACGTGTACCTTCGGTTCCGCTCCAGATGAGAAAAAGGCCCCGCACAGTTGATTCGTTCCGCTCAAGCGATCGATCCGACCACTGAATGCTGTGCCAGCTTTGGCCACAAGACCCGGCTCGATACACAAACCCGATACGAAGAGCCTCTCACCGGCTGTACTCGCGTCTAGAAACACGTCCGCCGTGTCTTGGGTCGGCACCACAATCTTCTGCGGACCGCTCACCCAGGCTTCTGTCGGCGCAGCCAACTCCCCGTGCTGATAGACCACTGTTTGTCGATCCCGGAACATCACCGCTAACATCGGGTGAGCCACAACGAGCGGATTCACATCCTCCGCCATTTGCCGCGTCACTCCGCGGCCCAACACGTTCAAAGCCATGGAGCGGCGTTTGTAATCCGTGTGCGACCGGAGTCTGTTGTAGAGTTCGGAAAGCGTACCTCCCCTTCCTCCGAGCCGATAGACTCGCCGGACGGTCGACCAGGCCAACCTCGCGATACCGTCCGAAGCGGACAACACATCAGTAACACGACCGACCCTCCCTTCCGACAAACACTCGATGATCCCGTCGAGGTAGTGCGGATGGCCCCGGCCGATGTTCGTGTAGAGGAAGTCGATTTTCGGTCTGTTGTCAGCTCTCATTCGAACTTCATGCGCAAGCGTAGTAGTCCATATCATATGGCGAACAACGCACAACGAGCAACGTTCAACGGGAAGTCATTGAAACTTCCCGTGACGTTTAGACGTTCTACATGTAGACAATCTAGATATCAGCGACTTTGACTCATTGAGAAATGACGGATTTAGGAGTATCCCTGTGGCCAAATCCCAATCCGAACTTCTGCCTGGAACTCTGGACATGTTGGTACTGCAGACTCTCGTTCCCGGCTCGATTCATGGGTACGCGATCGCAAAGACCATCAGGGCAATGAGCGATAACGTACTCGATGTTGAACAGGGCTCGTTGTACCCCGCCCTTTTCCGAATGGAACGCAAAGGTTGGATCAAACCGAAGTGGGGCAAATCCGAGACTGGGAGGCGAGTAAAACTTTACAATCTGACTCGTGCGGGGCGGCGTGCGCTGAGAGTGCAAGAGGACGCGTGGGCGACGTTCGTTCAGGCCGTCGGTCGAGTCATGCGGGGCGCGGAGTAGACCATGAAGAGGGTTTGGCCGTATCTGAGGCTACGACTTCGCAGTTTGTTCCGGCGGAGAACGGTCTCGATGGAGATTCGCGAAGAGCTGCGCGCGCACATTGACCAAGAGGCTGCAGAATTGGTCGACGCCGGCTGGTCGAAGCGCGAAGCTCGAATGGAAGCACAACGACGGTTCGGCAGTGCCGAAGACGTTTACGAGAGATGCAGCGAGCAATACCTGGTGAGTGGAAGGGGTGATGTCCTTTCCCTGCAGGATGTGAGGGGAGCGCTGAGGACCTTTCGAACCAACCCAGCTTTTACTCTAGCCTCGGTCCTCATGATAGGCCTCGGTATCGGAGCGACCACAACCATTTTCTCGGTAGTCGACCACGTATTACTCCGGCCGTTACCCTACCCGTACGCCGAGCGACTGGTGACATTCGGCAAGGCCGGCTCTGGGATGCCGATCCCGGACTACGTTGACGTTCGCGACCGAACCAGGTCTTTCGAATTGGTGGGGGCATTCTGGTCACGCGAACAGGATATGACCGGTCTGGGTAATCCTGAGCGCCTGAATGTCGGTCAGGTAACCAAAGCTTTCCTAACTACCCTAGGCGCGCACAGCGCGACCGGCCGGCTATTCGTACAGGACGACTTTCCCCCCGGTGCACCGCGCGTAGTGGCCCTCAGCCACGGTTTCTGGCAGCGCCGGATGGGTGGCGACCCGAGCGCCGTAGGCCGGACGCTGACACTCGAAGGCACTCCGTACGAGATCATTGGCGTGCTCGAAGGCGAATTCGTGGTGCCTGAAGCTCTCGAGAGAGACCCGGTTGATGTTTGGATACCACTCGACCTGACCACACCCTTCCTGCAAACCAGGAACAGCTATGTGCTTCGGACTGCAGCACGCCTCGCCCCTGGCTGGACAGTCGAGAGTGCTCAGGAAGAACTCGACGGCCTCAGCGAGGCACTTGCGGCTCAATACCCGGAAGACAACCGCAACGACGACGGGACTGCGGTTCCATTTCCTTTGAGGTCTTTGCACGAAGCCACTGTTCGAGATTTCGGAGACACGCTTTCCATACTGATGGGCGCGGTCGTGTTGATGTTGTTGATTGCGTGCGCCAACGTGGCGAACCTGTCCCTCGCACGCAGCACCGAGAGATCTCGTGAGATGGCGCTGCGCACCGCGCTCGGCGCCGGACGGGGACGGTTGTTGAGACTGCTGCTCACGGAAAGTGTTGTGCTCGGCCTCGTTGGGGGCGTGCTGGGTATCGCGCTTGCCGTCCTCGGCGTCGAGGCGTTCGCGGTATTGAACGCAGGAGGTATTCCACGCGTGACATCCGTTGACGTCGATTGGCGCATCGTGAGTTTCGCTGTCGCGCTTTCAGTGTTCACCGGCGTTCTGTTCGGACTACTACCGGCGCTGCGTTCGGCAAACTCGGATTTCTCATCCTCCCTCAAGGAAAACGCCGAGGCCACCACTGGAACTCGCAACCGGAACTTCATCCGGGAAGCGCTGGTTGTATTTGAGATCGCACTCGCTTTGGTGCTTCTGGTAGGCGCAGGCCTGCTGTTCAACAGCTTCCTTCATTTGCGGCGCGTGGACCCAGGGTTTGACACGGAACACGTGCTCACCGCAGAACTCAGATTCGGTTTGCCGTTCGGATGGGGGAGTACTCGGTACTCAAACGTGGAAGCCAAATCGCAGTTCACAACGGACATACTTGAAGCGGTACGTTGGATCCCAGGTGTTCTGTCCGTAGGTGGAAGTCTGAGTTCACCGTTTACCCCTGGATGCTGCTGGAATTCCACCGTGGTACGTAGCGACCAACTCGCCGACACCGTCGAAAGCTGGATGCGACCCGTGACACACGGGTACATGGAGACGATAGGAGCGAGGCTGACGGCTGGCCGCAGTTTCACGGAAAGTGACGACCGGGGAGAGTTCTTCGATGCCGACGTCACGGCTGAACACGAGCAGGGTGAGCGTTTCGTGTCTGCGATCGTGAACAACACGCTCGCGCGTCGACTGTGGCCGAACGAATCGCCGCTGGGAGCGGAACTGATACGCGGCAGGCTCAGAGCACGCGTAGTCGGGGTGATCGAGGACGTGAGCAACCTCCCCCTCGATCGACAAGACCAGTTTGACCTGTACCTGCCGTATCTGCGGACTGCGACTGTGTTCGACCGGTTGGATCTGGCCGTGCGTTACCGCGGGAGCACAGAAGCCATGGCAGAGGCAATCAGGGAAGCCGTTTGGAACATTGACCCAGACCTTCCCGTGGGAACCATGATCACCATGGATCAACGTATGTCTCGCTCGATGAGCGCACCTCGCTTCTATTCGGTGCTGTTCGCGGTTTTCGCAACTGTGGCGTTCCTACTTGCGGCCTCAGGCATATACGCGTCGATGACCTATCTGGTTAGGCAGAGAAAGCGGGAACTTGGTATCCGCCTCGCCTTGGGCGGAAAACCACAAACCGTGCTCAGGCTGGTTCTCAGACGCGGAGCGGTGCTCACCGCGCTCGGCATCCTGATTGGTATCAGTGGGGCTGCGGCGTTGTCGCACCTGTTGGAAAGCCTGCTCTTCGGCGTAACTACGACTGACCCATTGACGTTCTTATCGGTGGCGGTCCTGCTAGGCTTTGTGGCGTTGCTGGCGTGTTACGTGCCATCCAGGAAAGCTGCTGCGGCCAATCCGCTAGAGGTGTTAAGGGTGGAGTGATTGAACTCATTCCCTCTTGAAATGCACCAACCTCTCTACCAACAGATCCTGCACGTATTCAACCGGCCTGTTGGGAGTGTCGAAGTTATTGGTAAGAACGCTGAACACGAGAAGCTCTTCGTCAGCCGAGGTGACATAACCGGACAGGGTGC
>CAYTDU010000443.1:0-5010 GCA_964436395.1 uncultured Gemmatimonadaceae bacterium
CTTTGAGCAGAGACTCCATGTGCTGAATGGACGACATGTCCATCTGTGCACTGGCTCGTGCCTGACCTTCTGCATCCGACACCTGTGAGCCACAGCTATGGCAGAACGATGCCTCGTCAGGTACTTCCGTCCCACAATGAGCACATTGCATCACTCAACAACTCCCATTTCACCATGCTTCTGCACGGAAATCGGGTCAACGATCACCGGGAAAGCGGTAGATGTTCGCGGGAGGGCCCCGGTCCTTCATTTTTTTGTCGCTACGGAACAGGATAGTCTTAAGGATAACAAGCAAGACTCCTGCCGCCAGTCCATTATGCCCTGAAAACCAATGTTTGCAAAGATTTACCGCGGGGGGCGGCTGATCACCAGCTGAAGTGTGGTATCGATGCGGCAGGCGTGCGGGATTGCAGTAATAGAGATGTGCAGAGTTTTTGTATCGTGTGGTTCGTACCGCCGTACCGCCGTACCGCCCTACTTCCCCAGCTGTTTCTTCATTCGCTCCGCTTTCATTTCCTTCAATTGCTTGCGCGCACGCCTCACACGACTTCCAAAGAAACCGAACGGGACGATCGAAACCGCGCCGATCGTGCCTGCGATGATGGCGCCGGTCACGTTCGCAACCTCTGCACCGCCAAGCAACCATGCGCCGGCCAACCCGGATGCGACAATTACGCCGCCAAAGCTGTCCCTCAGGTACGCCATGTCGCGACGATACGTATCCAGCCTGATCTCGGGTTCGGTTTGGACAGCTCCTACCGCCAGCAGATCGCCATCGCCGGAGTACATGGCGCCGCAGTTGGAACACACTCGGAGTGGTCGCGTGAAGAGACTGGCGAAACCTTTGAGCCAGTAGCGGCTCCAGCTCAATCGCCTGACTGGTTTAGTCAGTACTTCGAGCGGATGCGCGCAGATTTTGCAGTTGCCAAGTTCCATTGTTTTCTCACCACACTACGATCTTACCGAGTTCGTTGTTGCAGCTCACTCGCCGTGTGCGTACTCGACGAATAGGTCAGAGATCCTGCGCGAGATCGGACCAGGTTTCCCGTCGCGAACCGGCACCCCGTCGACTGCGGTGACGGGCACGACCTCGGAGGTTGTGCCCGCCAAAAAAATCTCCTCGGTTTCAGCCAGGTCCTGCTGAAGAATCGAGACCTGGCGCACAGGTATGCCGTGTTGCTCACACAGTTCTAAGACGACGATTCGCGTAATACCGGGCAGGACATAGTTCGTTAGAGGTGGAGTGTGCACCACACCGCCGTATACGGCAAAGAAATTGGACGAAGCGCCTTCTTGCACCGATCCATCTCTCACAAACACCGCCTCGTGTCCGTTCAAGTCCTTTGCCCTCTGTGTAGCGAGACAGTTCGGCAGCAGACACACCGACTTGATGTCGCAACGGCTCCATCTCACGTCCGGTACCGTAACGATTGGCGATCCGTTCTCCGGGTCGCCTTTGCGGTTGAACGGTGATATGGATGCGAAGACCGTTGGTTGCACCTCGGTAGTTGGGAAGTGATGCGTTCTTTTTGCCACACCTCTCGTTACCTGCAGATACAACGCTTGGCTATAACAGTCGAGGTTGTTGCGCTTCATCAGCTCTTTGCCGACACCTTCCAACGCGTCGACATCGGCGCCTTCTATGCGGAGAGATCTCAAACCGTTCTTCATGCGCTCGAGGTGGTCGCCGATCCGGAAGAACCGGCCTCCATAGGTGAGCGTCACGTCATACACGCCATCACCGAATAGGAAGCCACGATCGTCGGGTGACACGTGCACCTGGTCTTTGGGAAGGAACTCTCCGTTGAAGTAAACAATTGGATTCATGCTGAACACTCTGTTGAAGAAAACCATGCCCGCAAACGAATATAACGCCGGCTACCCTTCACACCGATCCCCTGCCGAGGAGGCGCCAAGCGGTTGTTACTCGATGTCTGTTCCGTTGGTGAGCGAAACGGTCTCGGGCAACCGCCTACACATCTATTCAGACCAGAATCCATACGACGAGCGTGATTGCCAGTATGGAGATGATGTTGAGACCCACACCCGCCCTGGCCATGTCCTTCGACCGGATTGCCCGGGAGCCAAAGACGATCGCATTTGGAGGTGTGGCAACTGGCAGCATGAATGCCATCGACGCGGCAAGGGCGGCAGCAGTCATCAGTGGCAACGCCTCCAGTCCGAGCCCTTGTGCCACCCCAACCATAAGGGGCATCCCAAGGGCCGCGGTGGCTGTGTTGCTAGTGAGTTCTGTGAGGAACACGAATACCGCGGCCGTTGTGAGAACCACCAGCGGCAACGGCACCCCCTGCATCGATTGGAGTTGTCCTCCAACCCAGTCGCTGAGGCCGCTGGATTGAAACGCACCGGCCAGTGCAAGACCCCCGCCGAACAGCAGCAAGATGCCCCAGGGAATTCGGCGCGCGGTTTCCCAGTCGAGAGCTGTGGTGAATCGCGATCGTGGTAGCGGCACAGCGAAGAGCACTAAGGCTGCCGCAATCGCAATGGCCGGGTCCGACAGGCCGGGGACGAAGTCGGAAAGTCCTGGAATCCGGAGGTCCCCTATGGTTTTGGGCGCTCTGAGGACCCAGGAAAGCGCCGCGATCCCGAACACGCCCAGCACAAACCGCTCACCGCCAGACAGAGCGCCAAACTCAGACTGTTCTTTCTCGAGTGTTGCCTTCAGACCGGGCACTTCTCCCCTGACTCTGAACACGGCAATGAGCAGTAGCCAGCAGCACGCCAGCATCGGAATTGAGATCGAGAGGCCCACGATCATCCACCCGGCAAAGCTGATCTCATGCCCGATCAACTCAGATGCGGCACCCGCGAGGATTGCATTGGGTGGCGTACCTATCAACGTTGCTACTCCACCAATGGAGCACGCGTAGGCGATACCCAACATCAGGGCCGTCCCAAACCCGTGCTGTCCGCCTGCCCGCCCGCCCGCCTGCCCGCCCACCTCGCCCTTCCGCCCCTCCGCGCTACCGCCTATCAAGGCCATCGCAATTGGCAGCATCATGACGGCCGTTGCCGTGTTTGAGATCCACATGCTCGCGACTGCCGATGAGATCATGAAAGCCAGGACCACGCGGGGAGCATCGGTGCCGACTCTTCGCACAGTGGCTATTGCAAACCGTCGGTGCAATTCCCACCGTTCCAACGTCACCGCCAACAGAAATCCGCCCAGGAATAGAAAGATTATCGGGTCCGCGTATGCCGCCGTGACCTCCCTGACCGAACCTGTGCCTATTAGGGGAAGGATTACCACGGGAAGCAGTGCGGTGGCTTCCAGCGGGATTACCCCCGTTAGCCACCAGGTCGCCATCCACGCTGCTAGGCCCGCCACTCGCCAGGCCGGCTCGACCATTCCGCCGAGTGGATTCACGATCAAGGTGGCTATCAGGAACAACGGGCCCAAAGCGAGGACTATGCGGCGGGTCATTTGCTAGGAACTCTGTTATGGCGGTTCAGCATGGTGGGTTCAAAGGTAGTTTCGGGGGCTGGACGAGTATAGATGCGACGGAGATGCCCCGCTCTCCGCTCCCTCCTCTCCGGCTCCCGCGTTTAACATTCTACGTCATGCAACGTCCAACTAGATGTGCAGATGCCTGAGCTTCGGGCCACGCCGACAGATTCACAGTTGATCTCGGCATGGCGTAAAGGGGACGAGGTGGCGGCCACGGAGCTAGTGCGGCGGCATGCCGGAGCAGTGGCGCGTTACCTGAGTGCGGCCGGAGGGGGAGATGATGTTGAGGATTTGGTGCAAGAGGCGTTTTACCGGGCATTCAGGAAGCTGGACGGATTTCGCGGTACCGCAAGCTTCCGAACGTGGGTGATGACAATCGGCTCGAATGTGTTAAAGGATATGAGGCGACGAGAGACTCGACGGCCTGTTTTCGCGTTGGAAGACCGCGAAGTGGTGGATGAGAGGTCCAACCCACATGCCACGACGGTGGTTCGAGACATGGAGAGTAGACTGCAGTCTGCAATCCAACAACTTCCGCCGAAGCAGCGCGAGGTCTTTCTGATGCGCGCTCAACAGGGCATTGACTACGACGAGATCGCCAGTGCTTTGGGGACTTCCGTTGGAGCGGCAAGGGTGCATTATCACCAAGCCGTGAAACGCCTGAAGAAGGCGATGGAATAGGAAAGCGGAGCGAGTGAGAATGAGCGTGACGGAGCGCCAACTAAAAGAGATCGCGCAGCGCCTCGGCGGAGCCGCGGAAGCGGGTCTCGACGTGGAAAGGACGGCGGAGGCCGTGGTCGAGCGATTGAGGGGTCAGCCCTCGGTTCAAGTCGGGTGGCGCCGACATGCACCTGTTGTGGGAGCTCTAGCTGCTGCGGCCACCGCAATTCTGGCCGTAGGTATCCTATCCAGCAATAGCACTTTCCAAAACCGCACCGTTATCGACCTTGCACCCACCTCCGCCGGGTTGCACGCTTTGTCTTTCGAAGAACTCGAGGAAGTGTATGACTCATTGTCGTTCGAAGCTCCAGTTTCGGAACTGACCACGGCGAGTCTAGACGATTTGAGTATTGGCCAGCTCGAGGAGTTGCTCGAGACACTTATGGAGGATTGATGCGTACTCTCACTACCGCGTTGCTGGCGATTGTGGTGTTGTTTGGCACTGCCGAAGCACAAGATCAAACTGCGGCCCAACGACGTCTGCTGCAGAGGCAGGTCATCGAACGGCTACTTCAGAACGTTCGGGTGCAGGCCGGTCTAACCGACGATCAATTCGATCGCTACCAAGAAACTGCGCGAAGCTCCCTCACCGAGCGCAACGAGATCCAGCGCCAAGAGCGATTGTTGTGGCGTGCATTGGAAGACCAAATGCGACCAGGCGTGGCGGCGGACGAGGACAGTGTGTCAGCGTTGATCGACATGCTAATCGCTCTTCCGGAACGGCGCCTGGAGTTGACTAGGACAGAACAACGGGAGTACGCGGAGTTCCTAACGCCCGTGCAGAGGGCTCAATTGGTGCTCATCCACCGCAGGTTCGAGAA
>CAYTDU010000444.1:0-5008 GCA_964436395.1 uncultured Gemmatimonadaceae bacterium
AAGTGGATGAGCGTGTCACCACCCAACCCAGAGATCGATAGTGTGAACAGCACCAGATGATCCGTATCAGCAATCGTTGCCGTCGCCGTCACAATGGAACTCATACCCGGCGTCATGGTGCTGGGACGAACGGTGAGCGAAACGGAGACCGTCGGCAGGCTTTCAACCGGCGCCTCGGGGTCCGTGGGTGTCAGTTCTTCATCGCTGCAGCTGGCCACGGCAAGAAGGAGGGCCACTACCAGCAGCGACCATGTGGCAAGAGTCTTCATCGGCTTCTTAGCCTCGATGGTTGCAGACATCCAGGCCGTGAACAAGAGCGCCCCGATATTAGCCAGGCGGACAAGCGGGCGCTAGAGCGTCGACCACAGGGAGGCATTCTTGTTCGACTTCGCGGCGCCATCGCAGTGCTGCTCGAAGGTGGCGTGTACGCGGGCCAGCGTGTAGAGTTGCGCTATTCGAGCAGCAATTGGCCCATTAACCAGCGTCGCAGAACTCGTGCAGGGCCGCGCCCAGGCGCGCAAAGCCCTCTCTTATCTCGTCCTCGTCCAACATCGAGATCGATATCCTGAACTGCTGCTCCGCTGGAGATTCCGCGTAGTAATACCTCCCCGGCGACACTACCACTCGATGCCGGCGGCAGACCTCCTCGAACCGTGCGTCGTCCACCTTCCGGCCGGGCACACTAACCCAGATCAGGTAACCCCCGGCCGGTTCGGTCCAGCTGACGTGCTGCGTCGGGAAGTGTTCTTTGGCGGCCGCGAGCGCAGCCAGCATGCGCTTGCGGAACACCCTGTGCATCCTGCGAATGTGTCGCTCGTAGCAGCCGCGGCGGCAGAAGTCGTTCAGCGCTATCTGGATCAAATTCGACGCCGATAGGTCGGTAAACCGCTTTACCGCGGTGAGGCGCTCGATACACTCGGCGTCGGCCATCACGAAACCGATGCGCAGGCCGGGGAATAGGACCTTGGAAAAGGTCCCCAGGTACACGACAACCTTGTCGCTGTCCATCGCCTTGATGGGCTGCGCGACCTTTCCGAAGTACTTCATCTCCTCTTCGAATCCGTCCTCCACCAGCGGGAGTCGAAAGCGCTCGCATAGGGTGAGCAGGTTCTCACGATGCTCTTGCGACGTGGTGATGCCGGTCGGGTTCTGGAAGTTGGGGATGGTGTAGAGCAGGGCGGGCGACCGCTCGACGATGATCCGCTCCAAGTCGTCGAGGTCCAACCCGTCGCGACGCATCGGCACCCCTGCTGCCCTCAGTTGGTGTAGCTGCATCAGGGGAATGACGGCGGCGTAGGTCGGCGCCTCCAGGGCCACTGTCTGACCGGCTTCGGTCAGCACCCTGAGCACCAGATCGATCGCCTGTTGCGACCCGTTGGTTATCAACACCTCCTCGGGTCTCACCTCCATTCCGTGCGTGCGCGCCCGTTCGGCAATGAACGAGCGCAGATCGGGATCGCCTTGAGCGGCCGCATACTGGAGAGCGCGGCCTCCGGTGGACCCCAGAGCGCGGTCGCATGCGCGGCGCAGCTCGGTTACCGGGAACACGCGAGGATCGAGGTCGAGCTGGCTCAGGTTCACCGGTTCGGGAGGGTTGTCGAAGGGCGCTTCCGGCGTGTACGCCAGATAGCTGCGGTGGATGTCGCGGCCACCGGGGGACGTCATCCGGTCCCACTCGAGCACACCGGCGGTGCGGCCGCCGTCACCCCCACCGGCGCTGGGCGGGCACCGCACCGTGGTGTAGGAACCCGGCCGGCTCTCCAGGTAGCCCAGCGCCCAGAGTTCCTGGTAGGCACGATAGACCGTGCTGCGGTTGACACCCAACCGTTCAGCCATTCCTCGGCTCGACGGGAGCGGCTCTCCTTCGGACAGGGTTTCATCTTCGATTAGGCGGCGCAACTGCCGGACGATTTGCATGTATATCGGCTCGTGACTGCTCCGATCGACGCAAGGCAGGACCATCGAGGTCTCCAATTGAGTGGCGGTTCTATCCGACTGAACCAGAACTGCGAGGAATTGCTACAATACTATTGGATGGACTGCAACTACCAATTGTCGTGATATGTGAACCAGCCAATCACGATGGGGAAGGTCACGTTTCTAAGGAAGACGGAGGTGGATTTTCTGCTCAAACGAGATCAAAGGCTGATAGCCGTAGAGGTCATGTCTGTTTCCAGATTCTCTCGGCCATTCCTATCCGGACTCAGGGCGGCGATCTGCAGAACTTGACGCGGCGTGTACTTGTGTACGGAGGAACGCGGAGGCTCAAGACGTCCGACGGCGTCGAAGTGTGGCCGATAGAGACATTTGTGAGCGCCGTGGAGCAAGGTCGGCTCTGGCGCTAGCGTACCAGCGGAGTACTTGACCAGGGTCTTGCCGCCTGCAACATCCCCCTGTCGACGCCAGAGCCTACCGAGCTTCTACCGTCCCGGCCGCCTTGCCGGCCGCGAGAACGGTGGAGGAGTCACCACTGTCGTGCCTGCCTCTTCAACCAATCGCAAAGCTTCTTGTACAGCACGCTCGAGCTGAGGGTCTCGGCCCTCGGCTACAGTCCGCGCGTCGAGGTCGACTTCGATGTCGGGCGGCACGCCCTCGTTCTCGGCGATCCAAACGTTGTTGATCGGGTCGAATATGGCGTTATCCGGTGCGGTGACATATCCGCCGTCAATCATCGTGTAGTGCACCGATGACTTGACTAGCCCGCCCCACGTTTGTTTCCCGATGAGCGGACCGGCTTGTTGCTGACGGAACACCCACGGGAAGAAATCACCACCGGAACCTGCGTTCTCGTTAATGAGAAGTACCTTGGGGCCCAACACTCCCGCGGGGAGCCTGAATGGTATGCCGTCTGGGACTTCGTTGGTTGCCGCGGCACGGAGCTTTCGAGTCATCAAGTCGACCATATAGTCGTCCAGGAGTCCGCCTCCGTTGAACCGCTCGTCGATCACGGCACCGAGTTTGTCCTGCTGTGCAAACAGATAGCGATCGAACGAGACGACGCCGGGCCCGCCTGTATTTGGCACCCAGACGTACGCGAGCGTGCCTCCAGACAACTCATCGACGCGGCGGCGATTGTCTTCAACCCACGCACGCTGCCTGAGCGCGCCTTCGCTCCGGATTGGCTCCACTGTTACCGTCCATGATCCTTCCATCGTGGGCTGGTCGTTGATGTGCAACACCGTCTGTCGGCCGGCGGTACCATCGAGTAGACGATAGGGATCTTCGTTTGCCGTGAGTTCGGCTCCCTCAACGCCCACTAGATAATGACCCTCTTCGACATCCAAGCCCGGTCGATCGAGCGGTGCCGACATGCCCGGGTTCCAGCTCTCGAACGTGTAGATCCGCTCAATACGCCACCGCCCGCTGTCTGTGGCGAAATCCGCGCCCAGCAGCCCCACCCTCGAGGTGTCCACACCAGGGGAGTCGCCTCCGCGCACGAAGCTGTGTCCAACCGATAGCTCGCCGTTCACTTGGTCGAGCAGGTAGTTGAGATCCGACCTGTGTCGCACATAGGGTATAAGCGGTTCGTAACGCCGCCACACCGCGTCCCAGTCGTTCCCGTGCATGCCCGGGTCGTAGAAGAAGTCGCGCTGGTACCGCCACGCCTCGGTGAATATCTGGGACCACTCTTCCAAGCGATCCAGCCGCATGCGTAGTGCAACGGTCAGCGCGCCGTCGTTGTCGCTAGGTTTGCTGGCGGTCCCGACGATGCGCCAACGGCTTCCCGACCTGAACAACATCTTCTTACCATCTGCGGATACGGTTACTTGGGATGCATCACTCACGAATTCGTCGGCCTCGCGGTCTTCGAGCGTGAACTTCTGCACCGTCATGCCGAAACTCCTCGGCACGGATTCCCCGATGAATACGCTGCCTTCGGGGCCGGCTACCATCATCCTGTAATTCCTCACTGGCATCGGAAGGGCGATGATACGTCGTTCGATGCCATCGAAGTCGATACGCACGGCAGAGTCGGCGTCGGCCGCATCCGCATCCTTTTCCTCAGTCTCTTCCGCCCCATCTTCTGTTTCTTCTTTCTCCACCGGCTCCTCATCGCTCTCCGGTGGGAATGGGGAAGGATCTTCAGCCCGCAACACGCTCACGTACGCAGCGTAGGTCGGGTCGGCCTGCATGGAGCTGGTATTGGCCCACCCGGAGCCCAGTGCGAGGCTCGTGCTCGCCAGGAAGTACAGGTGTCGCCCATCGCGATCCCACGCCGGCGAGCTGGCATCCGCCATCATGTCCGTTATTGGAGTAGTAGTCCCGGTCTCAACCGACCACACGACAATGCGGCGGAACATGTTCGGGAATGTTTTGGCATAGGCGAGCCACTTCGAGTCCGGAGACCACGTAAGCCCCATACCTCCGCGCTCGATGTTTGTGCCCGCCACGTCAACCGTCTGAATTTGTCCGCCTTCGACGTCTACCACGCGCACTCTGACGTCGTCGTCCACGAATGCGATACGTTCACCATCTGGAGACCAAGTGGGCTCCCATGCCATTTTGGATTCGCCGATCGAGATTCGCCTAGGCTCTCCCGTTCCGTCTTGAGCCGCAATCAGCAAATCGTAACCGTCGCCGTCGTCGGAGAACCAGGCGATGTTTGCGCCGTCGGGCGACCAGATTGGAGCTCGATCTGCCACACCAGCGCTACGCGTGAGGTTTCGCGCATCTCCATTTTCAGCCGGCACGGTGAAAACCTCGCCGCGGGCTTCAAACAGCGCACGTTTCCCACTGGGCGAGAGTGACGCTGAGCTGGCTCGGTCGCTGACGTCCTCCCACCGCGTCTCTGTCCATGGGAAGTCGCCGATCACCGAAATGCTCAGGCGCCGCCTTTCTCCAGTTGACGGGTCTAGCAGGTGTATCCAGCCGTCCTGTTCCAACACCAGCGTTCCGTCGTGACCAGAAAGCCATTTCGCCTCAGCATCGGCGAATCGAGTTACTTGCGACACGCTTCCGGAGGTGGGATCGTAAACCCAGACGTTCATGGCCCAATCCCTGTCGGACA
>CAYTDU010000445.1:0-5002 GCA_964436395.1 uncultured Gemmatimonadaceae bacterium
GAGTGTGGTTGCTCGCAGAGGCGTATGCGGAAGAGTTCGAGTTTGAACTCACCGGTACCGCACCGGTGCGTATAAGTGAACCACGACAGGTACGCCGACCCGGCCGCGGGTTCAGCCAAATCATCACCTTCATTGTGTTGATAATCATCTTTTCCACGATTTTCGGCGGTCGCGGCAGAGGTGGCAGGGGCGGACGCTATGGTGGTGGTGGAGGATTGGGGTGGTTGCTTCTCGGAATGATGCTGGGTGGCGGCCCAAGGCATGGAGGAGGTGGCTGGGGCGGCGGGGGGTTCGGAGGAGGCGGATTCGGCGGTTTTGGTGGCGGAGGAGGATTCGGCGGTGGCGGAGCTTCAGGGAGTTTCTAATGCCTAAAGATCTCATTAAGAAAGTAGACGAGTTTGCGACTGAACTAGAGACTGCACTCGGCGACAATATGGTTTCGTACATGTTGTTCGGTTCCCTAGTGCGTGGAGGGGGCCGCAACGTACCGAGAACCCTACTCGTCGTTCGTGACGCAAAGCCCGCGGCACTTCGAAAAATCGAAGAACACATCTCAAAATGGGCGAAGAAGGGATTCCCGCCTCCCCTCATTTTCTCGGAGCGTGGGTGGTACGATTCGGCGGACGTATTCCCAATTGAGATCGAGGACATGCGGGAGGCACATCGGGTGCTGCGTGGTACAGATCCGCTTGATGGAGTGGTCACCACGCAAGAAGACCTGCGGGCAGAACTGGAGCGAGAAGTCCGTGGCAAACTCCTCCAACTCCGAACCGAGTTCGCGGCGACCGCATCCGACGGCAAGGCGCTTGGGAGCCTCCTTACAGAATCGGCCAGTACGTTCTTCATCCTGTTTCGTGCAACCTTGCGCCTCGCGGGCCGCGTCCCCCCGACAGATGCGGCAGAGCTGGTCATGGAAACTGCAAATTTGGCAGACCTAGATGGCACGGCATTTGATTGGATTTTGGGCGAACTCGCGGACAAGAAGCAGCCAAATCTGAAGCCATACGACGTGATTGGCGACCGTTACGTTGAACAGATTGAACTTCTAGCACACTTCGTAGATTCGTACGAGATAAAGCCGGACCAAGGGAGTGGAGAATGAAACGTTTACTTCTGGTTGCATCGGCGGCACTGCTGCTATCGGGATGTGGCTACAACAGAATTCAAACCCTGGACGAACAGGCAGAGAGCTTCAAGAGCCAGATCGAGGTGCAGCTGCAGCGGCGTGCGGACCTGGTGCCGAATCTGGTCGCAACAGTACGAGGTTTCGCCGAGCACGAGACAGAGATATTCGAAGCAGTCGCGAACGCTCGAGCGCAGCTGGGCGGCGCAGTCTCAGGTGGCAATCTGGCTGAGATGGCGGTTGCCAACCAGTCGTTGGGCTCTGCGTTGGGGAGATTGATAGCCATAGCAGAGGACAATCCGGAGATCCAATCGAACCAGAACTTCAGAGACCTTCAGTCGCAGCTGGAGGGTACCGAGAACCGAATATCCACGGCACGTCAGGATTACAATGCGGCGGTGCAAGCATACAACGCCTACATTCGTCGGTTTCCGCAGGTAATCACGGCCAAGCTGATAAGTGCGGAGTCGAGGGATTATTTCGAAGTGACGGATGAGGCGGCGAGGGAGGTTCCGCAGGTGGAGTTCTAGTCCAGCGGGGGGAGCGGGGGCAACACAGTTCTCCCACTCCTCCCGCCGTCTTTTTTCCCTTCAGCTCCTATTCACCCAATCAATCCCTGAGATCTGCCCAAGCGCCAGGATGAGCGCTTGCGTTCCACTCTTGTCGTGTCCCTGTGCGGCCAACGCCACGTATAGCTGGTGAGCGAGTGCGAGCCCCGGTAGCGCGAGCCCCATCCGTTTCGCTTCATCCAGCGCGATGCCCATGTCCTTGATGAAGTGCTCTACGAAGAAGCCCGGATCGAAGTTGTTGGCCATCATCCGTGTACCTAGGTTGGACAACGACCAACTTCCCGCCGCGGCGCTAGCTACCGATTCCATCACGGTTTCCAGGTCCAATCCCGCCTTATAGCCGTACAGCAAGCCTTCCGAAACTGCGATCATGCCGGAGGCGATGAGGGTTTGGTTGACCATCTTGGTGTGTTGACCGCAGCCTGGCCCACCTTGGCGCACCCATTTGGCACCCAAGATCTTGAAGACGGGTTCCATGTCTGCAACCGTGGCTTCATCACCGCCGATCATTATCGACAGTCGTGCTTCGCGCGCCCCGACATCTCCTCCAGACACCGGCGCATCGATGCTCTGCACTCTCCGAGCGGCTGCGGCGGCGGCGATTTCCTCGGCTAACGCCGGCTGGCTGGTGGTGAAGTCGATAACCACATTGCCTTCCTTGCATCCGGCTAACACACCCGACTCGCCCAGGATGACCTCTCGGACATCATTGGGAAACCCAACGATGGAACAGACTACATCTGACTCAGCGGCCACGGCGCGGGGCGAATCTGCCCATTTTGCGCCGCGTTCCAACAACTCCGAAGCCTTGGCCTTTGTGCGGGTGAAGGTCGTAATGTCGTAGCCGGCGTCGAGGAGATGACCACACATACTCTTGCCCATAACGCCGGTGCCGATCCAGCCGATACTGGTGCTATCTGGAGATACTTTCATCAGAGGTTCCGCAGTTTGAGGTAGAGGTTCAACGACAATGGAGATGTATCGTGTAGCGGCGCCGGATAATGTCAAGCCCGACGCCGGTGTGTCAGCACGCGGGAACGTACACAGCCCCGAGTCGTGACCCGGGGCTGTTCACATGCATCTTCAAACGAATTGCCTGATAAGCATCAGGTCACGTACCGAGCAGCTTCCTCCTGAGCGTGACCATCCTACGACGTACCGATCCATCCATTATTCGATCGCCAACCCGTACCACAAGGCCACCGAGTATGGCTTTGTCGGTGCGGAAGTGTGGGATCACTTCCATCCCCAAAACCTCGCTGAGTTTCTGTTTGACACTGTCCTGAAGGGCCAGATCAGGTTCGCGTGCCACGGTTACGCTCGCGTGGACACGGTTGAACTTCTTGTCAACCAGAGCGAGATATTCCTTCGCAATCGCGGGGAAGATCCCCTGCCTGCCACGTTTAACGACTGCACCGAGAAACTTCAGGAACTGTTCGGGCGCATGCAAACGCAGCGCTCGCTCCAGAACCTCCTGTTTTTTCGCCTTGGGAACTCGAGGCGACTCGAGAAAATCCTGGACCGTTTCGTCGGCTTCGATAGCACCTGCCACAGCTTCGAGCAGGTTGGCGTAGAGATCGGTTGAGCCGGTGCGCTCGCCTGACACAAAGAGTGCCTCGGCGTAGTTGCGCGCTATGGTCGGCTCTCTCACCGGTTCTCCTCGAGGGCATTGAGGTAATCCTCGACGATCTTGCGATCCGCCTCACTCTCGAGTCGCGCCTCGATCAGCTTGGACGCGGCTGCCAGTGAGAGGTCAACGGTCTCCTGCCTGAGGGCAGCAATCGCGCGCTCGCGTTCTTGTTCGATCTCGCGCTTAGCGCGTTCGAGGACCGCATCCTGCTCCTCGCGCGTCTTGGCAAGAAGTCGCTCACGCTCTTTCTCAGCCAAGTCTTTGGCCTCTGCCACCAAAGCACGTGCTTCTTCTTTGGACGACGCCATGAGCTGCTTGTGCTCCTCGAGCGTCTCCTTTGCCTCGGCATTGGCGCGTTCGGCATCATCCAACTGCTGCTGGATGTTTTTCTCGCGCTCCTCGGTCAGCTTCACGATCGGCGGCCACGCAAACTTCTTCAGCAGGAAGAAGAGGGAGATGAACACGAGCCATGTCCAGAAGAACAGCCCGAAGTTCACCTCGAACGGAGAACTGAAGCCCTCCGCTGCATGTGAATCGGTTGCACCGTGTTCTTGCAGTACCGCCAGAAGTGTATACAGCATCGAAACCAACTAGGCGATGAGTTTGAATAGCAGGGCGAATACGAGCGCGATAATCGTTACACCTTCGAGTAGCACTGCGATCAGTACCGCGATTCCGCGGATGTCGTTGGCGGCCTCTGGCTGGCGCGCGATTGCTTCGGCTGTCTGCCCGCCGATCCGGCCCAATCCAATGCCGGCACCGATGATGATCATGCCGAGAGCAAGGGCTGCGGCGAGCAGCGAATACGCGCCCCTAGCTGCTTCGGCTCCCATGGGCTCCTGCAGTGCTGCGAGAATGTTCATCAACATGCTTCAAGTCCTCATATCTCGTGGGAGATTCACGTTGTCTGCGTTTCCCATGTCCGCGCCGTCTCTCCCTGAACGATCGCTTCCACGGCGACCCACCAACGGTCAATCGACCAGTGAGCTTCCCCGACCACTCGGTCGGGTACGTATTCGAGCGGCCTGAAACGCAAAGGTCGCCCGATCCTACATATCCTTAATGTTCGTGTTGCATCATTCCGATGAAGACAGCAGTCAGCAAAGCGAACACATATGCCTGCAATAGCGCGACGAACATCTCGAGCATCATGATGCCGATGACGAGCAAGGTCGCGGCAAACCCAATCGCCCAATTCCAGTATTGCAGGTGGCCGAAAATAAAGATTAGACCGAGGAGCGATAGGATCACGAAGTGCCCTGCGGTCATGTTGCCGAAGAGTCGTACGGTCAGCGCGAACGGCTTCACGAACTTCCCGATAATCTCGATGGGTCCCATGGCAATCGACATGGCCACACCACCTGCTCCCGCGAGGCCTGGTACCTTCGGGAATATCGAACGCATATACCCCTTCGCACCCAGCTTCAAAAAACCACCGACCTCGATCGCTATGAGTGAACAGATGGCCAACGCTCCCGTTACGGCGACGTTGCCCGTTGGTGAGGCACCATGCGGGATCAATCCGAGCAGGTTGCAGTAAAGGATGAAGAAAAACAGAGACATGACAAAGGGCGCGTACTTTGCCCCACTCTCATGTCCGATGTTGGCGATCGCGATCTCATTCCTGACGTACAGAACAATGGATTCCATCGCGTTCGCGAAGCCTCTGGGCGCATTCTT
>CAYTDU010000446.1:0-5000 GCA_964436395.1 uncultured Gemmatimonadaceae bacterium
AGCACCAGCACTAACCAGGGTGGCTTGAATCGCCGACACGAGATCACCGAGGCGTTCAACGCGAGTGCGAACGTAACTTTCACATACGACGTGGGAGATCTCGAAACTCGCACCCAGTTCCGCTACCTCACGGAATGGGAAGATGAGGAATACACGGAAGCGGGTGGCTCGAGGTTTGCTGTCGGTGATGTGCCGACCCTCCAGACGCTCGATTTGGATTACGTAGAGACCGAATCTGGCCTCGAGTCAATCAGGTCTGACGGTTACTTCGGAATAACGAGTCTGGTTTTCAAGGATCGTTACATCCTCGACGGACTCATTCGGAACGACGGGAGTTCTCTGTTCGGGCCGGATGAACGGCGACAGTGGTATTACAGACTGGCCGGTGCATGGCGGATCACCGAGGATTTGTATCTCCCGAGTTTGGATGAGCTGAAAGTCCGCTTCGCCTATGGTACCGCGGGTGGACGCCCACGCTTCACCGCACAGTACGAGACCTACTCGGTGTCCGGTGGTAAGGTGAGGCCGGTTACTCTGGGGAACCGTGAACTAAAGCCTGAGCTTTCGAAAGAGCTGGAAGCGGGAATCGATCTCATGGCGCTGGGCCGTGTGGGTCTAACGGTCAACTACGCGAAGACGGTGACCGAGGACCAGATTCTCCAAGTACCGCTGCAGGCGTACGCAGGCTTCGGGAACCAGTGGCGCAACGCCGGGACCCTGGAGAGCCAAACCTGGGAGGCAACGCTCGACGTACAGTTGATGCAAACCCGGGACTTCAGTTGGTCGATGCGCCTGCTGGGCGATAGAACCCGCCAGGAGATCACGGAACTCAGCGTGCCTCCCTTCACCTATGGTGTGTCCGGTCAAGGCATGGGGGGCGTGTTCTATGCGCGGGAAGGCGAGGCACTCGGTACGTTCTACGGTATGAACTATGCCACTTCGTGCAACCACCTGCTCGGCGCCTTAGACTGCAGTGAGTTTGCGGTCAACGATGATGGGCTTTTCGTGTGGGTTGGCTCCGGCGGCAGCCTGGACAATCCGCAGTGGGGAGAGTCCGGCCCCGAGTTTGGGTTCAAGGGAACGAACCAGACGCTCCAGTGGGGTACGCCGTTCTTCGGTTGGGGAACCGATGAATTCACCGGCGACACGACCTACTTCCTGCCGGCCGGCAAGACGATGCCCGACTACACCGTTGCATTTTCGACCACGATGCAGTTCAAGGGCATTTCGCTCTATGCTCTGTTTGAGAGTGTGCAGGGCATCGACGTGTACAACCAGCCGCAACAGTGGGCGATCTTCAGGAACTATGGCGGAATTCAGGACCAAACGGGCATTCCCGACAACCTCCAGAAGCCGCTCGGTTACTATGGCGCCCTCTACGGCGTTGCTGGTCTTGCACCGGTCAACTACTTCATGCAGGACGCCAGCTTCACGAAGCTGCGCGAGGTATCGCTTCGATATCGCTTCACCCGGGATTTCCTCGCCACCACGCCGCTGAGGTTCCTCGAAGGCGTCGCGGTGAGTGTTATTGGTCGAAATCTCATCACGTGGAGCAGCTATAACGGTTACGATCCGGAAACCGGTCGAGGTGGTGGTGATACTGGTTCTGCGGCGCTGGCCCGGGTGGACGGGTACGAGTACCCGAACTTCCGGACGTTCACAGCGGCCCTGGAACTCAACTTCTAGTGGGAGGAGAGCAACTCATGTGGCGAATAACAAAAAAGGCGACTTTGGGTCTCGCCGCCCTCCTGCTGCTTGGCATGGTGGGTTGTACGGAACTCGAAGTCACCAACCCGAACGCGCCCGACGCTGAACGGGCGCTGGCTACTACAGGAGATGTCGAGTCACTCATCGCCGGTGGGTTTGACAGCTGGCACGAGACTCTTTGGTATAATGGACCGACAATGGCTCTGAGTGCTGCATCGTTTGAGCACACTGCTCCATGGGCCAACGCCGGTATGGAGTTCTATGCACGTATCCCGAGAGTGCCCGTCGCGAACGTTTCGGGCGGTCGGGATGTCGGCAACCTGACCTTCGCTTTCGAGCGATCCTACAGGGCAATAAATGCCATTGCATCCGGCCTGTATTCAATCGATGCCGGTGACGTAGATCTCGGCGACGATGCGCTCCGGGCCAGGGCCTATAGCAAGTTCATTCAAGGTATAGCTCACGGAACGGTGGCGTTGCTGTATGACTCGGGCTTCGTGTTCGACGAGACGGCGGCGTGCCTGCAAACCGCAACTTGTGGTGCGACGGTCGAAGCGGCGCTGCTGGGGTACCAAGATGTGGCCGATGCAGCGCTCGGGTATCTGTATGAGGCAGCAAGCCTGGCAAATGGGGCGAGTTTCACGCTTCCGTCGACCTGGATGGGTCGAACCGTGCCGGCGGCGACGCTCGAGCAGCTTGCGTACTCTGAGGCGGCTCGGTTGCGCGCGGCCGTCGCGCGTACGCCGGCCGAGCGTCAGGCGGTCGATTGGGATCAGATCGTAACGGATGCCGGCCGCGGTGTCACTACCGACTGGAATTTCATCAACGACTGCGTCACGTTCTGCGACGATGCCTTCTATTATCGGAACTACCCCAGTTGGCACATGATGCCGATGTGGGTAATCGGCATGGCCGATCAATCCGGTGCTTACCAGAATTGGATCAACACTCCGACCACCGACAAACAGCCGTTTGTTATGGTGACGCCGGATACGCGGTTCCCGCAAGGTGCCACCGAGGCGGAGCAGCTGGCCGCTGAAGGTGAGTACTTCTATGTGAACAGTAGCTGGTACAGGGTATGGTCCCGCCCCGACAGAGGCACGTGGCGCTGGTCATACTACGACCGGGTCAACTACGTGGATATGTCCTTTGATTGGGAGGGTGACTTCCCCCTGTGGACTGCGCGAGAGCTGGATGCGCTCGTGGCGGAGGCGGCCTACTATGACGGTGACCTGGCCGCGGTGGCGGACTATGTGAACGCCTCGCGAACACTTCATGGACTGGCGGCAACGGACGCGGGCGGCACGAATGCCGATTGTGTACCGAAACTCCCCAACGGTTCTTGTGGCAATCTGTTGGAGATGTTCAAGTGGGAAAAACGCCTCGAAACCCACTTCCTGGGACCGCTTCGTATTGGCTGGTATTTCGACGGCCGCGGCTGGGGAGATTTGATGGAAGGTACTTTGCTGCAGTTCCCCACGCCCTTTGGAGAGATCCAGTTGCTCGAGGGGCAACCCTACAACTTCGGCGGAGTCGGGGGCAATTCCTCGGCACCAGTCGGAACGTACGGGTATTGATGTCAACAGAGTAGCGGTATATTTCAACTAGCCAGGGGCCGCACCTCGGTGCGGCTCCTGTGTCTGCTGAAGGTGTATAACAGAAACGAAGGATGGAATTGGAGATAGGGCTTCAAGATTCGAGGCCGAACAATCCCATCTCCAACGGTGTGATTCGATCAAACGAGGTTGAATCGATGAAAACAAAGATTCCGACGCGACTCGGGCTCCGGTGGTGGGGAGCTGTTGGGCTCTTTGTACTCATTTCTGTGTCCGGGTGCAAGAACACCACAGGGCCTAAGTACCCAGATCCTGGCGAAGATTCTGGGGACCCGCGAGACAAGGACAAGCATGGGTTGGTGAGCACGCCAAACAGCGAAGTCCAGATGGAATCGGTGGGTGAATTTGCGATCCCTCGTTATGGAGTGCTGTTATCAACGGGTAAACAACACCGTCGGCGCCAAAGCGGTGTCTCCCACGTCAGTAGCGTCTAGGAAGCATTGCCAACCGCCGCTTTCCTTGGTTATGCGCGCAATGAAAGGGTGATCATGAATATTCGGTTGTTTGCAACGTTGGCCTTGATGCTGTTGGTGTGCTCGAGCTGCGGGCCGAGGCCTCAGGGAGGCGGGCCGCGCACTGACGAGGGCGTTATTTCGCGCGCCGAACTAAACGAAGTTGATGTTCGGACGGCGTATGAGGCCATTGAGCGTCTCCGACCACGGTGGCTCATGGTTAGAGGTGGGCCCCGAAGCTTCTCGATGGAGACTGAAGTGGTTGTGTTCCAGGACGAGGCGTACCTTGGTGGGCTGGATGCACTGCGGCGCATCGGCAAAGAGGGCATTTACTGGATCAGACATCTCGACGGATCCACGGCGAGTGCCACGTTACCAGGCATGAGCGGCCGCCACCTCGACGGTGCTATAGTCATCTCGATGCGTCCTGATCGGGAGTAGACTGCTGGTCAGTAGAGATTGGCGCTAATCCCTAACCAAGTTTCCGCAGGTAATCCGAGACGCGTCGTCTGGTCCCGCTTGGACTTCCACGTGGTACGTGCCCGCGCTATTGAGACGTGGCCCGAGGCGCGTGTCCGCTGTCGCGCTACCTTGAAGACCCACTTGTAGATCTGGATAATCTGAGGCCGGGCCCAATCGTTCTTGAGGGTTCGCACAAGAGCCAGAGCGGATGTGCCAAGTATGCACTGCACCTGGCTCAGCTCCCTCGATCAGGATGGTTGCGTCGGTGCCATTCAGATCGGAGACGGCGCCAGCCTCGCCGGAAAGCCCTGGATAGCCTGCCGCAGGAGTCAGCTGGGCGCTCCAAACAGTGATATCTGGTTCGGAAGGGGCCGGCACGCATCCAGACACTACTGCTAATAACGGGAATGCGATTAGCCGGGCGACGTCATTCCTCATCCCCACCTGACCTCCTCGTCCAGATGGCTATCACACCGCAGCGCGCTTCGCGCGTCAGGAATTCGGGTGGGATGCTGCTCAATCCCTTGAAGATTTCGATTACTTCCACATCCAAGGGTGATACGAGATCGTCAATTACCACACCCGCTCGATCGCCGCCGCGGTTTGCAAGCACTCCATCCAAGAAGACCTGCGCCGGGCAGCCCCCTTGCATGCCCGGGAGCGCGCGGCGCATGTAGATGGTCCTACCCCGTTGCCCAGAGCGTGGTTGACCAGAGTACACGCCGGGCACTGACATGAGAACGTCGGTCACGTTCGTGGGACG
>CAYTDU010000447.1:0-4999 GCA_964436395.1 uncultured Gemmatimonadaceae bacterium
CCGGAGATGCTGTCCTGCCAATCCCCGGGGTTCGAAGGGTCTGCGCTCAGGATCGAGACACGGTCGGAATGCCACGGATTGTTACCCGATCGGGTAACGACGATGCACTCGTCTCCCCGGTCGGTGATGGCCTGAACCAGGCTTTTCCCTATGAATCCGGTACCGCCTGTGAGGAAGACTCGCACACTCTTTCCCTCTCAAGATGGAATGATGAAAGGTACACCACAATCATCGTGGTCCTCACATACTTGTACTCTGGCGTCGACAGCAAGGACACCGTGCTCGAGTGCGAGCAGTGGGTTTATGTCCATCTCCGCGATACGCGCGTGGCGGGATGCCAACTGGGCAATTCGCTGAATGATGTTCGAAATCGCGCCAAGGTCGCGAGGTGGTTGCCCACGCACACCTTCCAGTAGCCTGGAGAGTTTGACTTCCCCGATCATCTCATCGGCGTCCGTATTGGTGAGCGGGCACAGCCGCAACACGACATCGCGCATGACCTCGACGTAGATACCACCGAGTCCGAACATCACCATCGGTCCTACGCGAGGTATCCGAGTGATGCCGACAATCGTCTCGGTTTCGCTGGAAGCCATTCTCTGAAGCAGGATTCCGTCGAGACATGGTTCTGCGACACCGGCACTTTGCACCTCTGCGCTCGATTCGTGGTCGCGCCAGTTAGTCCTGACATTTTCGAGCATCGACTCTACTGCCTGTGCAGTCTCTTCCGGTGACTCTATCCCGAGCACGACCCCTCCCACATCTGTCTTGTGGGTGATCTCGGGGCTGACGACCTTCATTACTATGGGGAAACCCAGTTCTGCAGCAGCATGAGCCACTCTCGCCGGCAACGACTCATCTCGCCATCCATCCGCTTCAACGACACGCCAACGGGCCACCGGGACTTTGTACGCCTCCAATATCCTGAGCGAGTCCGCCTCGCTGAGTTTGCGTACACCTGCCCCAACCGCTGAGTCCAAAATCGCGGATACCGCGTCATCATCAATGTCAGTGAACTCCGAGACCGCGCCGTCCGGCACTGAGATTCGTTTGCGATGACGCCACATGGTCGCCAACGCACGCGCCGCCGATTCCGGGAAGACATACGCCGGCACGCATGCTTCCTGGAGTTCGGGGATGCCGGTTTGAATGCCCTCGGTACCCATGATGACAGCCAGAATGGGTTTCTCGGGATGGAGTTTCTTAACCCGAACGATCGCGGCGGCAACGTCCTTCACCAATATGCCTAGAGGAGGGACAAATGCCGCCAGAACAGCGTCAATCTCAGGGTCGTCTAATACATGCTGTAGCGCGAATTCATACGTTTCGGCCGTGGCGCTCGCGATCAGGTCCACCGGGTTCCTAACAGCGGCTTCTTCGGGCAGCCCCTCGCTCAGTCTCACTTGCGTCTCGGCGGTTAGTGGTGCCACCTCGAGGCCGGTTGCTTCACACGCATCCGCAATGATGATTCCCGGCCCACCCGCATTTGTCACGATCGCCACACGGTTGCTGGCCGGTAGGGGCTGGTTCGCGAACGCCATCGCTAAATCGAACAACTCTTCCACAGTCTGCGCTCGTATTGCTCCGGCTTGTGCGATTATTGCATCGGTGGCAAGGTCGGTTGCCGCCAGCGCACCCGTATGGGAAGCAGCAGCCTGTGCGCCTACTCCTGTCCGGCCCGATTTCACAATGCAGATCGGTTTTGTCTTGGTGAGGGATCGTGCCGAATGAATGAATGTCCCCGGATTGCCGAAGCTCTCCAGGTACATCAGTATGACTTTGGTGTTTGGATCGTCTCTCCAGTACTCAATGAGATCGTTCCCGCTCACATCAGTCTTGTTGCCCATCGAAACGAACATCGAGATGCCGATCCCGAGGCTCTTGGCGTACTGGAGTACTGAGACGCCCATGGCGCCTGATTGGCTCACGAATGCAACGGGACCGCTGGGCGGCATTGACGGCGCAAACGTGGCGTTCATCGCGACATCTGGCTCAGTGTTGATCACGCCCATGCAGTTGGGGCCAACCATTCGGAGCCCACGGTCTCGGATCACTTCCACCAACTCGCGTTCTCGGTCGAGACCATCGCCCCCAACCTCTTTGAAGCCGGCGGAGATGACTACCATGCCTTTGATTCCGGTGTCTATCGCTTCGAGAGCAGCACCGAGCACACGCTCTTTGGGGACAACGATAATGGCGAGATCGACTTCTCCCGGGATGTCGGCCACAGACGGAAACGCAGGCACGGAGTGAATTGCCCTGGCACCGGGATTGACCGGATAGACTGGTCCATTGAAACCGTGTTCGAGGAGGTTGTGGAGTATCTGCCAACCGATAGTGTTCGGTCGTCGGGATGCGCCGATTACGGCGATCGACTTGGGCCGGAGAATGGGGTCGAGTTCGTGCATGGTGGTAGAATAACGCCTCGCTCCCACAACAACAGCCCCTAGACAACCTCACCATCCGAGAGCACAATTCACCCATGTACCTTATCCTGCGTCTGATTCAAAAACTCGTAGCCACGCTCAATTCCGAGGGTACGCCGGGACAGGTAGGAGCCGGAATGGCGATTGGGACCGTGTTCGGGCTCACGCCGTTGATGAATCTTCACAACCTCGTAATCCTGGCGTTCGTGATGGTATTTCGAGTGTCGTTCCCGGCGGTGATGTTGGGATGGTTCGTGGCGGTACCGTTCGGCTTTGCGCTCGATCCCGTGTTCGACTCAATCGGGCTCACCATGCTCGAGACGTTGAGGCTGGTGCCGTTGTGGACCACGGTCGCCAATGCGCCAGTGATTGCTCTTTTCAACCTCAACAATAGCGTGGTGCTGGGCAGCTTCGTTTGTTGGATACTCGTTTTGGTGCCGCTGTACTTCGGGATGCGTATCTGCGTAGCGAAATACAGGGAGAGAGTTTACGCGAGGCTCCAGGGCACGAAGGTGTTCAAGGTCGTGAAGGGATCTAAGATCTACGGATTCTACCGAATGTTTCGACCGGAGTAGCGATGCGACTTTTTAGATGGAGGGCAATCGGCCCGCTTTGTCTGCTGCTCTGTTTGCTTGTCGCTATCTGGTGGCTGCTCCTCGATCGTATGGTTGCCAGATCCGTCGAGATGGTTGGCGCAAACTTGGTGGGCGCGCGTGTCGACGTTGGGTCGGCGGATGTAGATCTCGGAGCCGGGAGGGTCGCTATCTTGGGCCTGCAGGCCGCGAACCCCGATTCGCCGATGCGCAATCTCGTCGAGGCCGAGGAAATCGTGGCCGACATCCGGGTTGGAGCGTTACTTCGAAAGAAGGTCGTTGTCGAACAGGTGTCTGTCCGCGGTGTGCGGTTCGGTACCGAGCGCTCGGAATCTGGAGAACTCGAGAACCCAAGCCCAGAATCAGGAATGCTCGTTCGTCGGATCAACGCGTGGGCAGATCAGATTCGGATTCCGGAGTTGAGCCTCGAGAACCTGGGGGAGGCAGTCAACGTCGATGCGATATCTGTAGACAGCCTCAGAACACCGGCTCTTGCGCTTGCGACAGTTGCCTCTGCCGACTCATCCCGTGGTGTATGGGAGGAGAGACTTGGCCAACTGAACCCTGAACCGATCATCGATTCTGCGGGAAGCATCATCTCACGGCTCAACAACGCTAACCCGTTGTCTCTCGGTATCACGGGTGCCAGAGACCTCGTCTCATCGGCGCGAAGCACTCTCACTGCTGTGCGATCTGTCGAATCCAACCTCCAGGCACTCGACAGCGTTGCGCGATCAGAATTGGATGGGTTGCAGCAGCAGCTAACCACATCTCGAGAGGCAGACTATCGCTATGCCATGGGCTTGCTCCAACTCCCGTCGCTCAACTCGCCCGATCTGTCACCGAACTTGTTCGGTGGACTGGCCGTTGTGCGAATGGAACGCCTGCTCTTCTGGTTGGGGCAGGCAGAGCGGTTCCTGCCGCCGGGTTTGAATCCTCGACGCTTTGCCGCTTCGGACAGGACACGCATGGCAGGCACCACCGTAAAGTTTCCCGACCCTTACGGAGATCCCGATTTTCTGATTGAATCGGCCGATGCAGATCTAGAAATAGGCGGAGCCGGCGGTGCTGCAGGTCAGTATGCTGCCCGGCTTATTGGCCTCACCAACCAACCGGCTGTTTACGGCGAGCCGATGCGATTTTTCGTCGAACGAACCGGTGGAGCGATTGGACCCTCTGATGTGAGTGTGTCTGCATTTATGGATCATGTCGGTGAAACGGTTCGAGATTCGCTCGCTGCCCGGGTCGCCGGTGTGCAACTTCCAAACATCGAATTGAACGGCCTGGGCGCCGCGTTGAATATGGGTGAGGGAACGAGCGATCTGATTCTCAGCAGAGCAGGTGACAGCCTCACTGGGCGCTGGAGGTGGAGTTCGTCGGACATAGAATGGACGAGGCTTGCTAGCGAGGGAGGGGGGAGCGGGGAGCCGGAGGGCAGGGTGCAGGATTTCCTCTGGCGAGCTGTGTCAGGTGTGGACGACGTTGATATCGAAGTTCGGTTTTCCGGTTCTGTCAGGGGGCCGTCGCTCGCGATTGGGTCCAACATCGGCCGTGCAGTAGCTCAAAGCCTGCGTCGAGAACTCGGGCGCGAAGTCGATCGAGCCGAACAACAGGTGCGTGCGGAAGTAGACCGGCTTGTCTCACAGCAGTTCAACGCCGCCAGCAGCAGAGTAGATGCAGTACAGTCAGATATCGCAAGCCGAGTCGGAGTGCAGCTGGACGAGTTGACCACGGTACGTGAGGAACTAGAGCGAGCAATTCGGAGATTGGTGCCTGGGGCGTAGGGGAGGTAGGAGAGGAAAGATGTGCCCGCCGACCACTCCTTTCATTCCGTTATCTCCCTTTCCCATTCCTGTCCTTGACTCTTCCTCATCCGCATGCGTCGAAACGGATGGCGACAAATACGAGATCGCTCATTCGTTATACGGTCGAGACCGAAATGCGCATTTCTACTACCTGATCTGGAACTCTACATGAGCT
>CAYTDU010000448.1:0-4991 GCA_964436395.1 uncultured Gemmatimonadaceae bacterium
TGGTCGGTTGCAACATCAGATGCTGTAGTAGGAAGAACGCCTAGCGGGCCACCACCAAAGTCAAATCGAACAGCAGATCCGTTGTTTGGTAACGCTAGTTGTCGAACCTTTCCCTGACAGAAAACACCTCGAACTTCCGCACACGAGTGGTCGGCTACAATGTATGTCGTTCCGCCGGAAAGGAGTTCGATGACGGTCTCACCCTTAGAATGCGCCGTGGCCAGCGTCGTAATCGTATACGCCGCCCCGCTTGGGGGTACCCAGATATGACCAACATACGACGCCGTACTCGGGCCGATGATCGAACGCCCGGAGTAGTAGTCGCTATCCTCGCTGTCCTCATACGTAAACGCAGGGGTGTACCAGAGGCGCTCGTTCGTCGCGTCGTACCGGTAGATCGTTCGATACTCGTTTCCCCATCCCTTTTGTGACCCTACTCGTGGAGGAACGGATCCTATCGTCTCAACGTAGGTCCACGAATACCCAACCTGTGCGGCCGGGGGACTCTGAGGCACCTGCATCTTTAGGAGATAACCAACCCATGCGTTATCGATCGTACCGAGATCGGAATCACTGACGTTGATGTAGTACGGCTGGCTTTCGTCCGATGCCGATTGCGTCGTCCCACTCGCAATTGTACCACCACCGCGCGAGATGACTTCGAACTTGCTACCTTTGAAAACGCCTGTTACACGCTCACGCGCCGGGTTTCCCCCGATCATCAATGTAACGGTTTCTCCGGATCGTTCTTGAAAACCATCGATGAAGAGCGTCGTATCGGAAGCCGTACAATCATCACGCATCGTACCGATCTGTCCGTGTTTCGCTGCAATCGACGGCACTTTATAGACTTGCCCGAAGATGATCGGGAGCATTCGTCCAAGGTGCTCAGGGTAGCAGTTAGGACATTTGTCAATCGTTGCGAGATTCCCAACTACCTGACGCTCAAGGTCGCCCGAACTGAACGTAAACCGAACCTCACCATGTGTCCAAACTGGTTTAGCAGCAACGACACCTTCAAAGAGTTTGAAGTAATCGTAGTCTTCCCCGTAGGCCGCAATATAGACTTTTGCCGCACATCCTTGGATCTGCTCAGTTCGTAACTTCGCCAAGATTGCACGATCATCATCGCGGAGGATACACGTAACCGTTGGGACACGCCCTTGAAGACCAGAGGGACCGGTACCTCCTCGTTCCGTTGCGGCTAGCCGCTGCGTCAAATTGCCAAGGCTTACCAGCTTGTCAAGAATTTGGACTCCGCCGTCAGACCATCCGCCCCAAGTACCATATCGCTCTGTGCCGGAAGTCCAGTTGATTTCGGTTATGTAAACTGGTTTGGTTCCTTCGGTGACGTTCCAGGGAGCGTTTGTCGCATGAAACGTTGTCGTCCGCATGTTATGTCACTTTCGTACTTGTCCGAATCCGGACCCGCAACTCAAACTGCCCGGGTAGTTGCCTGTTCAAAATCGTCTTTGTGGGCTCGTCCAGAAAACGTGCCGTATGGGACTCCCCCGTCGCATCAGTATACGTAAAGCTCGTTGACATTCCTCGGACAGTATCCGTATAGAACACATCGAAGGCATCGATTTGGGCGGTTGAAACATTGGAGAAAATCAATTCAGTTTCCCACCATGCAGCGCCAAAGGCATACCCAAAATGCCCTGCCCCGGTCTGGATACCATCACTTGGTAGGTGGCAGACCGATCCGCTTCCAGGACGCGGGGCCGGCAGCGTAATCCCAGGATCCGTAATCTTCATTGTGCAGGTAGTAGCCATGTTACTCTCCGTGTCCGAGGTCTAGCCGGCGCTGACGTTCCCTGTGCTTATCGAGGCCATTCTCAATCTCGTCGAGTTCTTTCCGGATACGCTTCAGAGCGGATTCTGCTGCTGATGTCGAAATCTTGAGTTCATGTGTCTTGCCGAGGTCCGTCACTAACTGCGCCGCCATCTTTTGAAGATCTGCGACCTTGTCAATCTGTCCTTGAATCGCTTCCTGTGACTCCTGGAGCTTTTCAATAGAGTTTCGAGCATCATCCCATGCCTTCCGGGCCTCTTCGATCTTCTGTGTATCCCACGTATCCTGAAGACTATTGATCCGCTCCATTTCTTCGGCGAGCTGTTTCGTAGTCTCTTCAAGAGTCTTGCCCTTGGTCGGGCCAAGATCAAACCACTCCTCCCAGACTTGTTTGGCTTGTTGGGCAAGTTGTGTAGCCCGCTCAAGATCTCCATTGTCAGCGAAGTTACGTGCCAACTCTTCAAGTTCGAGCGCACGCCGCTGCAGCAATTCTTGCTCGGTCGTAGCCGGACCGGCCTGATAGCCAGACGGGCGCTGCCCACTTTCAATGCCCTGCTTGAGACGCTCTATTCGGTCCCATTCGCTCATTGTGGCCGGGCCGCGGCCTTGACGGATCTCTTCTCGCTGACGTTCGAATTCTTCCTGTTGTCGCCCCAAGAGGCGATCAGTCCGAGTCATACGTGCTTGATCTTCGGCGCTTCGCGCAGCCGCATATGCTTGCTGCTCTTTCGTAATCTCCGTTTTGACTTTTGCCAATCGATCCTGAAGATACTGCTCATCTGCCTTAAGTTGCTCTGCTACTGCTTTCTGATGCTCTGTGACACGTTTGCGCGCCATTTCCTCTTCAGCTTTGGCAAACGTCTCAAGCTGCGCCTGAAGCGCAGACATAATCGGATCAATCACGTCAGAGGTATGCTTCCCACTAACGGCCGCGAGATTGCTCATTAGGGTCGTTAGCTCGTCTTCAGCCTCGGGGCCGGCTTCGCGGATAGACTCAAGCAAGCGTTCGGCGAATACCCCTGCCTTTTGGTCGCCGAGAGTCAAATCAACTTCCAGCACAGCTTCAAGCATATCCTGCATTGTCCCGGTCACGGCCGTATATGACTCGTCGCGCCATCGCTTGAATCGTTCTTTGGTGATTTGCTCAATCTTACGATCCGCATTTTCGATTTCAAACTCCGCCGCACGTGCTAGAGCCTGGGTCTGCTTGTGATATACATACGCACCGCCGGCCAAGAGCGCCAACGGACCGGCAGCGGCTATTCCAGTTGCCGCAGCACTTGTACCTGTAGCACCGGCTATTCCGGACATGATTCCTGATGCTCCAGTTCCAACAAATCCACTAGAAGCCCCCGCGGCACCGGAACCTAGCTGTGTACTGACGGCTTGAGCCAGCGCCATCTTCTGTGCCGCACCTAGTGCTGCAGTCCCACCAGCACCAAGTAGACTGCCTAACGCACCAAGACCTTTTACCGCAGCGGATGCGGTACCGATTGCTTTGATTGCAATCGCCAATTCCGCCAGGCGGACCGTCAACTTAACAATCGTTTCGATTAGCGGTTGATTTGCCTTGACCCACTCGGCCGTAGCTTTGGCCATATCAACGATGTCGTCCGTATACTCAAGAACAATCGGAACGAGTGCATTACCGAGCTCATTCCATGTTTCTCGAATTGCCTTACCGATTCGCTCTTGTGCTCCAACCGCACCATCCATCATACTTTCGGCTTTGTTCCACGCATCTCCTGAATCCTGAAGCATCAGATTCAGTCGCGCTTGTATCTTCGCGAGTTCCGATACTTCCTTTGTCGACTGTGCCATTCCCATATTGACCGCTTCTTGAGCGACCCTGGCCTCAGTTAGCATCACACCATACTGACGCATCGGACGTGACATACCAACAAGACCGGACTGAATGTTCTGAAGAACCTGCTCAGTCGGTTGTCCGTTGAAGATTGCCAACTTCAGACCGAGTTCGGCCACAGTCTTTGACATCATAGCAGCTTCGGTTCGGGCCATGCCCATCGGCACGAACAAGTCCTGAGACTGAGACAAGAAACGCTGCATTTCGTCATTTGTAACGCCAAACCGATCACCCATGTCTTCGGCCCAGCGCATCGTTTCTTTTGCGGTATCCCCGAAGACGGCAGCAAACTTCCGACCAGCGGCTTCAGCATCCCGAGCTGCCGAGAAAGCCTTGAATCCAATTGCCCCAATCGCCGCCGTTGCATATGTGGAGAACTGAATGAACGAGCGCCCGAGTTGCTGAATATTGACGCTGGCCGTCTTCGCGCCTTTTTGCATATTCGCGATTCCAGCATCAAACTCGGTCGCATCGAAAACGGTGCGAACAAAGAAGTCCTGGCTGCCTGACATAGGAGCGAGTGCCACGTTACCTCCATCTACTCGCTGCTTCGCGTTCGATTTCTTCGACGCGTTGCTGCATGCCCTCTGGTAAATCGTCCGCCTCATACAGCAGAACTAAACCACTTGGCGGATCAAGCCCAACTGATCGGCAAAGAGAATCTGCCCAGGACGTAGCAGACTCATCACCACCGGTCCCGAGAGCCGACACAATCGCCATCAAAGTTGCTTGGTGTGCTGACAATGTATCGGCAACCTTCTGTTGACGACATTGGGCAACATGCCATAGAACTAATGCCGCAGGCATCTCTAAAATATCTGCGCGCGCCCAGTTATAGGCATTTGCGAGTTCGGAAACGCAGACCTCGGTTAGTCCGATGTCGGTTTCTCTGCGTCGTCGTCTTTTTCGCGCCCCACCAGAACCTGACTCGTCAGGTCGTTCGTGATGGGGCCCAGCGAGTTTTTTAGGCGGTCTGCCAGAATCTTGAAATCGGTTAGATTCGATGCAGCCTCGAGCACTTCGCTCACTTCTTCTGCTGACCAGTCCGACAAATTAGGGATCCCGTTTCCATCTAGGGCAGGTCCGGTATCTTCGTAGAGCGACCCCCAAGTCAACCACCGCGCGATTCGCGTTGACGCAATCTGCATCCAGCGCTTTGGGTCTCCTAGAATCGAGTACAGTGCATTAACCATGAACTGTGGGCTCTTGCTAGCTTCCCCGAGATCTCGTACCCGGGCGACGAAAATCTTAAAAGCCTCACCACTTAGTGGTTCAAATGCATCCCACTTAAGCGGGCCAACGGTCACGTTCCGACCAGACGCCAATGTGATT
>CAYTDU010000449.1:0-4984 GCA_964436395.1 uncultured Gemmatimonadaceae bacterium
AACGGCTGTTCAGACCGGTTCGCCTCCGCTAACGGCTAACGGCAGCACCGCCTATCTCGACTTCACTCCCAGTCGAGGTTTCTACGGCGCCGGCGTCGCGGGTCTGCCGACCAACAATTTCGCCGTGGAAATGTGGTTGCGAGCCGACAGTACCTCCAGCAGCGATATGGCTCTCCAGTTGAGCGGCGCGGGCAGCAAGCTCGCGATTCGCAGGGTCGGCAGCGATCTGCGGTTCAGCTACTTCGGTGTAGCAGGCATCGACTCCCAGGTGGTCCCGCTGACCACGGGGGAGTGGACGCATGCCGCAGTTATTCGCGACAGTGGCACGACCACGGCGTATGTCAACGGTAGCCAACTTGTCGGATCAACGGGCCATAACCCAAGTTGGAGCGGCACCATCCACATCGGTCTGCGTAGCGGGGGCAGCGAGTATTGGGACGGTGCCCTTGATGAAATCCGTATGTACACCTTTGATCCTAACACTGACGATCCCGTCGCTGCGTTCAACATCGGCAGTCCCATCCCCGAACCGATGACGATGCTGGCTGTCGGCCTGAGCGTTGCCGGCCTGGGCGGGTACATCCGCAAGCGGAACGTCCCGTCGGGGCGCAGGCGCGGCTAGTCGACTGCCATACAACCCCACGCACCCCACGCCCCGGCCCCTCGCAGGCATCCCAACGGGGTGTCCCTCTGGGGTCGAGGCGTTTCACTGCTCAGGAGGAGCTTACCTTGGGGCTGCGGCGACCGACTGCCAGGCGGCAACATCGTCGGTACCGATAGCATGCGCAACGGGAAGACCGTGTACGCAGGCCTATCTGACGCCCGACGAGCCTACCGGGCGAACCGCCGCGTCCATCGTCACGCACAGGGCCTGCGCCAGCTCAATCTTCCCCTGTGACCTGTCCGTGGGAAAATCCCTCGTCTGAGGGAGATTTGCCTTGACGCGGCCTCCGAGATCGGTTATCCTTTGTAAACAATTCGTGAAGGTCGCGGGTTGGAGACTATCTGGGGTATCCCAGAGTAAAGGAGATATGACAATGATTCGCGATATAGGCGCTTCTCTGGTGGTAGTCTTGGTAGGCGTGTTGATTCCGCCCGCAGCTATCGCGGATGAAGCGAATTGGATGGAAATAGACATCCGAAAGCACGTCGGCGGCTATGACATTGATGCCGAAGCCAGGAAGCTAGGTGCCACCACATGCAGCCTGAGTGTTCCCAGCGGAGCATACGAACTGAATCCCTTTGACAACGGCGTGTACAGCGGCTTCAGGATAGAAAACCATTTTGGCGGCCAGTATCAGGACATGTCGTTTGCTCAAGTAGGCACGGCCATCGGCAGTGACTGGGTAATGACATGGGATGAAGGTCTGCCAACGCAAACGGTCGCCACAATCCGCATCGGAACAGTCGAGGAAGACGAGTGGGATTCACTTCCGACCATCACCAATCCTCTTCCTGGTGCAGTAGATGTTTCGCCAAACACGAGCATCGAGTGGACACATGACGGTCCTGCAGTAGATGGTCACTGTGCATCCGTAGAGCAGATGGGTGGTGCTCTGTGGTATGACTGCGACGAGTTTGCCAGTAATGACGTCACCACTTGGACACCTCCTGCTGGTCTGGTTGGTGGAACATGGCTCGCCAAGGTGATCTACTTCAATTCAGTGCGCTTTGTGTCCGACGGTATCGGCGGGAGCATTGTCGGAGATCCTTGGGTGCTTGAGAACGAAGACTGGTTGAGCCTGACCGCCGAAGACTACTCCCAGTTCACGGTTGTTCCTGAGCCCGCCACGCTGAGCCTGCTGGCCCTCGGCAGCCTTGTCGCCCTTCGCCGCAGACGCCGCTAGAAGCCAGCGTACGACCACACGCACCCAACGCCCCGGCCCTTCGCAGGTCGGGGCGTTTTGCACACGCGCAGTCAATCCCGTTGAGAGCATATGCGTCCTGCTTCCTGCGGGTCAAAGCGCGCCAGAATCGACGATCTCAGCCGAAGGCACCCCTCTACCCCTTCGAGCAGGGAGATCGTGGCCTAGAAATTCGCTCGCGTGGCGATATGCCACATCTGGAGGCGCAGAAACGGCCTCATACGATCTCCTGGCGTGCGGCAAAGGACCGTCATTGACGATTGGCTCAACGCTCAGCCCAGCGATTGAGCGCGACTGACGCCGTGGTCGGGGCGTTGGCAAAAGGCAGATAAGGCGTCAGGAGTGTCCGGGTTAAATGCAGAAAAACTCTCATCCGTAGCAGATAGTCCTTGACACCGGCACCCGACGTGCGGTAGAAGACCATCGTTGAGGTTTCGCTAACGGTGGGAGCGGCGGAACCGGGTTCGACCTGAGCCGGTCGATCAATCGTGAGGGCAGGGGCGTTGTCCGCTCCTTCGCATCTTCCTGTCCAGGCCACACAGGCCGAGTTCCCGTGGCATAAGGTTCCTTTCGTCCGCCCGCTCTCGAAGCGGCGAGGCATGCCCAACGTTGTGCATGGCGGTGTCACGGGAACCGCGAACGAGCACTAGTGAAAGGAGCTAGTCACATGAGAGTCAAATGTAACACGAAGCGCAACTGGCTGATGGTCTCCGGGTCAGTGCTCGCGCTGGCAACAGTCCTGGCTTCGCAAGCCCGTGGTGCGGCGATCGAGTATGACCTCGACGGCGGCGCACTTCAGCGATCGTCGGAGGCGATGTTCCCAACGCAGTCGCCGTTCGGTGGCAACTTCTCTGTATCCGGGTCTGGGAACCCCGGCCAGGCGATGGTCACTCTCGATCCGGCCTATGCCTGGCACGAACGTGACGGGCATTGGTATACCTTGACCTCCACCTACTCAACTTGGGCGGCTGCGGAGGCCGAGGCCGTTGGCATCGGCGGACATCTCGTGACCATCAGTGACGCCACCGAGAATGCCTGGCTGGTCAACACCTTCCCGAATGCTCGCAGCAGCCGGGGCGACAGTATCGCTTGGATCGGCTACTTCCGGGACGCCGACGGGCGGTGGAGTTGGGTCAACGGGGAGCCTGTGACCTACACCAACCACTACTACCGGTTCCCTCAAGGCGGCACACGCGCCTATCTCCACATGGCGCATCACTCGTCTCGTGGCACGTGGAATGCCAATTGGGAGCACGACCAGAAGACCGCCTACCAGCCAATGGGCATCGTCGAAGTCATCCCCGAACCCACAACATTGTCACTGCTCGCCCTCGGCGGCCTCGTCGCCCTTGGGCGCAGACGGCGCTAGACGGCTGCCATACAACCACGCTCAGCCCAGCGATTGAGCGCGACTGACGCCGCGGTCGGGGCGTTAGGGAAAGGCCGATAAGTGGTGTATTTTGTCTGCTTTAGGACGAAAGAAAACTCTCATCCGGCGAGAAATAGTCCTTGACGCCGGCACCTGGTGTGCTGTAAGAAGCTATCGTTGAGGTTCCGCTAACGGTGGGAGCGGCGGAACCGGGTTCGACCTGAGCCGGTCGATCAAACACGAGGGCAGGAGCGTAGCCCGCTCCTCTGTACCTTCCTGTCCAGGCCACACTGGCCGAGTTCCCAGCAGAGAATGTTTCGTCCAACGCAGGCGGACGAGACAGGCCATGGATTCCAGGCAACGCAGCCATGGTAATGGGTGAATGGTAATTGAGAAAGGAGAAGGCAAACATAGCAGCCAACTGCCATTATCATGCCGATCGACTGGCCCTTAGCGACTGTGGGCATTGGGCCGGTGATCCATTTGTGGATTGCCCGAGGGATTGCTGGCAGAACTAACACTGAAAGACAGGTCAAACGCGAATTGCGAAAGGGAAGCGAAATGGTCATTAGAGTGTTTATCATTTGGATGTGCCTAGGCAGTGCAGTAGCTTGTGCGAACGCGGCGGTGATATTCCAGGACGACTTCAACGACGGGGATGCTGCCGGGTGGAGTGAGTACGACGGGACTTTTTCGGTGGTTAGCGGAACCTACCGAATCCAGAGCACAGCCTTCGCGAATGACGCCAGGTCGGTCGTTGGCGATGCTGCTTGGGCCGACTATACTATCGATCTTGACTTCAATCTGGCCTCGTCGGCGACGCCTCAGACGTGTGTGCTGTTTCGCGTTGAACAGATTGCCTCAGGTGTAGACGCTGGACGTTACTACCAGTTTCTCATCAAGGACTACAAAGTGGCGTTTTCACTGATCAACTACAGCGGCGGGAACGCAACCAATCTCAAGTCCGTGCTGTATCCAGTCGCCACAGATACCTGGCACCACGTGGAACTAGCGGTTGAAGGCGCAACCGCGACGGCATACCTGGACGGGGTGCCTGTACTCGATTACGATGGCTTCACGCACTATCCCACCGGCCGAATTGGACTCAAGACGATCAACCGCAGTACTGCCTTCTTCGACAACATCGTCGTCACCCCCGAGCCGGCTACGGTGAGCCTGCTGGCCCTTGGCGGGTTGGCGGTGCTGTGGCGGAGGCGGCGAGGTAGACCCCTCACCCCGGGCCACCGACGCACCGTCACGCCGAATCAGATTTCCTATCAGTGAGGAGACATCTTATGAACTCAAGAAAGGGATTGGTGTGCGCTGCTTGCGTCGTATTGCTCTCGCTTGGCATGTGCAATTCGGCCTGGGCCCAAGGGGCCTATGACGGGCACCGAGTCAGAATGGCGCGTGAGTGGTTTGGTGGAGCGATAGAGCGGATTGTGCTAGTCGGTCCTGGTTTGGAGGCCCAGGACTGGCCTTCCCCGTTATTCTGGGATATCGACATATCCGGTGACACAATCGAGGTCATCGAAAAGTCCGCCGGATACTACACTCCCGGGGAGTACAACGGAGTCCTGTTTCAGGATGTCGATGGGACGATACCTGAGATTATCGGGGTCACCGTGGCTTCGGATCTGGTGCCCCTGAGTGGGTACCCCCCGATGGACGAGTCTCGGATTACTTCTGACGCGGACACGATCTGGGTCGACTTCCAGGGGTTGGAGAATGGACCTTCCATGATGACAAC
>CAYTDU010000450.1:0-4976 GCA_964436395.1 uncultured Gemmatimonadaceae bacterium
AACACGCAGTTTCTTGGAACAGCGGAAACTTCTCGTATCCGCATAGCGAAAAAACACTAAACGAGGTTCGCATGAGCGACACGGAAACCATTGATAAACCTTCGGTCGAGGAAGCCGTAAAGTCGAAACTCGTTCCCGTCTTCATAATGGGCAAAAGGTACGACGTGCCCGACAGCCTGACGATCATGAAGGCAATGGAATACGCCGGCTACAAATACATCCGTGGTGCCGGCTGCAGAGGCGGCATCTGTGGCGCCTGCGCCACCGTCTACCGTATACCCGGCGACTATCGAATCAAGGTCGGACTCGCCTGCCAAACCGTGGTCGAAGAGGGAATGCATCTAACCCAGCTTCCCTTCTATCCGGCCACGCGAGTGTCCTATGACATCGAGCAACTCGAGGGGAAGGCTGAAGAGATTTGGAAGCTGTACCCCGAGATCTTCCGGTGCCTGGCGTGCAACGCATGTACTAAGGTCTGCCCGATGGATGTGCCTGTCATGGATTACATCTCCGCCATCAAGCAAGGCGATCTCGAAAAGGCGACAGAGCTTTCGTTCGACTGCATTCAGTGCGGGCTCTGCACCACACGTTGTATGGCCGAGATGTCGCAGTACCACATTGCTCAGATGGCTCGGCGGTTGAGGGGCAAGTATCTGACACCGAAGAGTGAGCATGTCGACGAGCAGGTTCAGGCAATAGCCAAGGGTCTCTACGACGATGTCGTAGAGAACTTGAAGGCTCATGGGAACGTCGACCCGTCGACACATGAGATAACAGACGAAATCAAGAAACTGAAAGAGCTGTACGTGAACCGTCAGTTGGAACCGCACGCTGCCGATGACAGCTGGACACCTGACGACAAGGCAGCAACACTGAATAACTGAGGCCTGGAGAGACACCGTGGGTTACCCAGAAGGTTTAAAGGAACTGATAAAGGTCGTAGAGAAAACACGGCCTGATCGCGTTGAGAGAAAGAAGGCCAACGAGGAGTTTCCCGCCCTCAGTATGGACGAGCGCGACGTAGTGCTCAAGAAGTTCCATCCTGACGTCAATGAGAAAGGTCGGCGGGAGATTTCCATCGGCCCCAACAAGGGTTATCGCATCTGCCACGAGATGGTCGATCTACTCGAGGCATACAGTCGTGTGGATCCATCGAAGGTAGATCTGTCAAAGCCCGACATGGAAACGGATGTCCTTGTATTGGGTGGCGGCGGTAGTGGGACGGCAGCCGCACTGCTCGCTCAGGAACAAGGCGCCAAGGTGATGGTAGCGACCAAGCTGCGGCACGGCGATGCCAACACCATGATGGCTGAAGGCGGAATTCAGGCCGCCACCAAGGGGTGGAAAGACTCGCCCTTCTATCACTATCTCGACATCATGGGTGGCGGTCACTTCACCAACGTCCCCGAGTTGGCGGAGACATTGGCGAAAGAAGCCCCGAGCGCCATTCAGTGGCTGCTCAACCATGGCTGCAACTTCTCCAAAGAGCCGGACGGTACACTCAAGACGATGCACGGCGGGGGAACGAGTCGGAAGCGCATGCATTTCGCCGCGGATATCACCGGGGCTGAAATGATGCGGACAGTTCGCGACGAAGCTCGCAACCGGGAGAAAGACATTACTGTCGTGGAGTTTTCCCCCGCGGTGGAGCTCGTGTTGAACGAGCAAGGCCATTGCGCCGGTGCCATCCTCTACAACATGGAGACCGAAGAGTACCAGATCGTGAAGGCCAAGGCCGTGGTGATGGCTACTGGTGGCAGCGGGCGTCTGCATGTACAGGGATTCATGACCACGAACCACTACGGGGCAACTGCTGATGGTCTCGTGATGGCATACCGCGCGGGCGTGCCCGTGTGCTACCTGCACACGATCCAGTACCACCCGACGGGAGTGGTCTTCCCCGAACAGGCCGAAGGCATCTTGATCACTGAGAAGTTCCGCGGCGCAGGCTCCAACCTGGTGAACGTTGAAGGCAATCAGTTTGTGTTCGAACGCGAGCCGCGCGATGTCGAAGCCGCATGCATCATCCGCGAGTGCACCGAGGTCGGCAAGGGTGTACCCACACCTACCGGGAAGTTTGGTGTCTGGCTCGACAGCCCAATGCTCGACGTGATGTTTGGTGAGGGGTACGTCCAAAAGGAATTCCCCGGCAAGTATATCATGTACAAACGGTTCGAAATCGATATCAGCAAGGAACCGATGTTGATTTACCCGACCCTTCACTATCAGAATGGTGGCCTCGAGTTCAAGGCAACCGGAGAGACGAAGGTCCCGGGGCTATACGTGGCCGGCGAGGTCGGCGGTGGCATCCATGGTGAGAACCGCCTCATGGGGAACTCTCTCCTAGACATCATGGTTTTCGGGCGCATCGCTGGCCGGAGCGCGGGCCAATATGCGCTCAACAACGCCGAAGAAGGTACGCTGAGCCTAGACCATGTCGTGCAATACAATGCCGAGGCCGAGGCCGCTGGAGTGGACAAAGATCGCATTGCTCCGCTACTGCTGCCTGACTACACACTCGAGCACGTGAAAGAGAAGCAGCTTACCGCTCAGTACGAGGGCAGTATCAGGTAAGTCCTGTTTCCAGCGAATAACACCGACACCCCTTCGTTTCGGCGGAGGGGTGTTTTGTTACCCCCAAGTGCGGATTCCCTGCCTCGCGAACACAGTTCGCTGCACAGTACAGAGACTTGGCAATACTCGTCCTTCCCTCAGCGTAAATGGATCGTAGCTTAGAACGCATGGGAACCGAACGACGAATACAGGTGCGACCCCTGGTTCAAGTGTTGGCCTGGGCCACGGCATTGGGTCTGCTGACAGCCGGGTGGATTACGGTAGTCGGGCGCATAGAAGGACAAGTGGTGAGGTACGTAGACTACGCGTTCTATGTGTTGCCCTTCTGGTATTTGTGGGCCTTGTATTTGCTCCCGGTGGTGTGGTTCGTAAGACGTAAGCCTATCGAGCCAACCAACTGGATTTCTCGGACGGCCATGCATACTTGTGTCGCCCTGCTGCTTGGTTTTGTTCACACGTCACTTCGCTTCGCCTTTGAGGTGGGAGCCCGTATCCACCCGGATTCATATTCGGAACAGGGCGTGTCGATCGCGGATGTGGTTGGTTTGGCAACTCTCGAAGCGCCGGTGCACCTATTCATCTACGGCGCGATCATTGGTGTGACGTATCTGGTTGGGTACAGACGGCGCCTGCGAGAGCGAGAGATTGCGGCAACACAGTTGAGTGAACAACTCGCTCTGGCGAAGGTGCAGGCTCTGCGCATGCAGATCAACCCACACTTTCTCTTCAATGCCATGAACAGCATTTCGATGCTGGTCCGCAACCGCAAGCAGGAAGAAGCGGTGAGGACCATTGCCGGGCTGAGTGACTTGTTGCGACATGTGCTCGACGATTCGGCCGATCAGGAGGTACCGCTGAGAAGGGAGTTGGAATTCATCGAACGGTATCTGGCAATCGAACAGATACGATTTCCGGACAGATTGAAGGTCATTATCGATACACCGGACAATACGTTGGATGCTCTGGTTCCGAACCTCCTACTGCAGCCGCTGGTGGAAAACGCTATCAGGCATGGCGTTTCACGAAGCACAGCTGTCACCACAGTCGAGATCTCATCGCGCGCCACCGACGGGACATTGTCGCTGTCAGTTGTGGATGACGGCCCCGGTCTTTCCGTCGCTTCGCCGCGTGGGAAAGGTACCGGACTCGGGATCACCAACACCCGCAGAAGGCTGGAACAGCTTTATGGAAACGGATACACGCTCGAGCTCAAAGAGAAGGAGCCTCAAGGGGCGGTCGTGAGCATCTCCTTGCCGGTACATACGGTTCCGGTGATCAACGGGGATCGCATGAAGTGAACCGAATTCGAGTGATTGTAGTTGACGATGAGCCTCTAGCTCGATCCGGCCTGATCAAGCTCTGCAGCACTGATCCTGAGTTGGAACTGGTTGGCGAGTGTTCAGCCGGCAGGGCAGCGGTTGCAGCTATCGAACAGGTCGAACCCGATCTGGTCTTGTTGGATATCCAGATGCCGGAGATGGATGGCTTCGAGGTGCTTCATGCTGTCGGAGCAGACTCGATGCCGCACGTGATTTTTGTGACAGCTTATGACCAATTCGCGGTCAGAGCCTTTGAGGTGCACGCTCTGGATTATCTCCTAAAGCCCTTTGACGATGAACGTTTCTTCGACGCGATCGGGCGAGCAAAGCAGGCCATTCGAGAAGCCGATCCAGGATCTCTGAAGGCACGCATAGTCGAGTTGCTGACCGAGGCTGGTCTGGAAGATGCCGAGCAAGCCGAGCGGAAAGGTAGGACCGGGGCGTCAGGCAAACGACAAGATGATTTCCTCTCTCGAATCGCGGTCAGAGAACCTGGCCGGACCGTTCTCGTAAGCGTTGATGAGATCGATTGGATCGAAGCGGCGAACTACTGTGCGAAACTGCACACCCCGTCGAGAATTCATGTCATCCGCGAATCCCTGAAGGCACTGGAAACACAGCTAGACCCGGTACGCTTCTTCCGCGTGAGTCGCTCGGCAATCGTCAACCTGGACAGGATTCAAGAGATCCAACCGTTTGCGCGTGGTTCTCAGATGCTCGTGTTGAAGGACGGCACTAGGGTAACGATGAGTCGGAACAGAAGAGAAGCATTGGAACAGATGTTGGGGCAGGCGCTTTGATTGGTGAGATGGCAGATCTGTGATTCGAGATCGGTGAGTTCAGATTGAGCGTGGCGCCCCAACAGTGAACGTGTTCACCCACGCCAATCTGCACTCACCGATCTACATTCGCCAATCTACAATCTCCGTTGTTAGGCCGTATTGATGTACCGGTGATTGCAGATGGCGTGACCCTGCATCAACGTCTTGTCACGCTCCATTTTGAACGCCGGATTGAATGCAGGAGGCCAGTGGTAGTCCATGTTGCACACCGCCGCATGGCCTATCTCACCCTCCAACCCAG
>CAYTDU010000451.1:0-4970 GCA_964436395.1 uncultured Gemmatimonadaceae bacterium
GAAGGTAGGGGCCCCAGTATTCGAACGACTCGCTGCCGTCACGCAAGTCGATCCAATCGGCATCGCAAAGGGGATTCCTGGTGTACCCCTGCTGCGGAGTCCACACCGTGACCAATCGGTCCAGTTCGGGGAAGGGTAGTGGTTTCAAAAGGACCGTATTCAAGACCGAGAATATCGCCGTGTTGGCGCCGATGCCCAGCGCCAGCGTCACGACGATCACTGCCGCGACTCCCGGGTTTCTCACGAATGCGCGAAGAGCTAGGCGGAGGTCCTGGATCGTGGATTCCATGAGATTGCCTCGTCCGTTCGAGGTGGACGGTAGCTTCCTGCGCCGCCTTGGGCGGGTGAGACGATGCCGGGCGCGTGTTGTGAGATTCGCGACGATTGCGCGCACGATTTCTCTGCGGAACCAACGTCTTTTCGTCCGGGCATTTCGGCTCGCAAAACCACGACGCTGGTATTCCTCCAGCAGGTCTCCCACGAGATGTTCCCGGTGTGCTGCCGGCACGGTACGAAGCAACCAAGCCTGGGTCCGCGTGAGGCGTGGGGCGTTCTCGCCTTTGTGTCGCGGCTTGCCGTTTGCGGCTGTCACTTGGTCCCTCGCTGCGGTTCGGGCTCGTACCCATCCCAGAGAGAGGTCAACATCTCCCAGGATCTCCGGAGGGCCTCTTCTCCTGGCGGTTGAAGGACGAAGTGGCGTTTGGAGCGCCCACCGCGCTCACCTGTTGGCTCACCGGTGAATGATTTTACGTATCCCTTCTGTTCGAGCCGATCAAGCGTTGGGTAAATGGCGCCGAGTGAAACGTCGCGCCCGCTGCGGACCTCGATCTCCTCGCGGATCGTGACGCCGTACGACTCGGGCCCTAGCCTCATCACTGCCAGCAAAACCAACTGCTCGAATTCACCGAGGTAGTCGCGCTTAGTCATTTGGTGATCTCACAAAATATTTGTCTTACATTCTATGACTAATCTACACACCAACCTACGAGAGGTTGGCTTGTACGGTTTCAGGGAGTGCTACCTGACCAGGTGAAACTCAGTCTGGCGCTTCAGGATCCAGCGCATACGGCCCTCGGCAGTGAGTTCGGCGTCTTCTTCCATCCCCATGCGGGCGGTCTGGTTGCCCCATTCCGGAACAGGTGTTGTGGCCTGGAGTTCGATCGCATACCAACTAGGCCCACGCAGCGGCACATCACCGCGTCCGGGCACTCCTGCCTGGTTGTCCCAGCGTCCGACTAGCGGGCCGGCTGCATGCCCGTTGTCTCCGACCGGGTGCGTGTAGATGGTGCCGTTGATACCTTCCGCGCGCATCACTTCCAACGCGGCCAACAAGGCCTCGGTTCCCGTCCGTCCGGGGTGCATCTCGGCGAGTAAAATGTCCTGCAATCGGTTGCCATTTCTCAACGCTGCCTTGAGACCCTCGGGCGCGTCGGTCTCATAGTCTCTCAAGACGTAGCCCAGGTGCTGTGTGTCGGTGTTGAGCCCAAGCGCCGTGATGCCGACATCGCAGTGCAACACGTCACCGCGCTGGATGACTGTCGGTCCCTCGCCGAGGACGCCGCCTTGGCGCTGGACGTCTACAGACGGTTGAAACCAGGTCTGGAGACCCATGTCGTTGATGCGTTGGCGCATCCACCACACTACATCGTCTGTGGTTGTGACACCCGGTATCACCACCTCATTGGAGAATGCTGTGGATATCAGGTTCCACGCGAGTTCCTGCATCTTCCTGAAGATGGGCACCATGCCCGGAACTCTCAGGTAGAGCATGTTGACCGCGAGTAGTTCAGAGCGCACCACCCTGCTCGTGAGATCCGGTCCGAGCGCGGCCTGCATCTGCTCCCATTCAGCCGCCGTCAGGCCATCGGAGAACGCGTGGATGTTCGACATGTTGACGGCGATGTTGCGAGGGTTCCGTTCGCGCACCAATGCCGCAAAGGCGTTCCATTGGTTTTCGCCGGTGAGTTCCTCGGTGCGGCCGTCCTCTGTTTGAACTGAGCCGCGCAGTGCTTCGTACAGGCCACCCTGTGAGGAACCACCCAGCGCAAGCCGTTCTACTCCCTCACCAGGACCGCGGTCGTGGAATATGTAGATCGTGCGTCGGCGGGCCGCGAACGTAGTGGCCGAAACGAGGGCGGGAAACACGGGGTCTTCGTTGTATTCCCGCATTGAGATCACCCACATCTCCACACCTTGTTCCCGCATGAGCATCGGCATGACCGAGTCGAGCCGGTATTGCAGCCATTGTTGTTGTAATGCCGCTTGATCGCGCAGCGTGCCCAGCGGACGATAAGGTGCGGTTGATTGAGAGTGAAGAGATGCTGTCATAGTTACGACGGCAAAACATGCTAGAAGAGCTTTGCGCAACATGAGCCCGTTCCCGGTAAACGTTAGTGAACTGAATTCAGACTGAGGAAGATTAGTGCGTGGTACAGAGGTCTACCAGAGTAGCTAGACTCGTCACAGAGTCTCGATTCTGCATGCGCGATAGGAGTCAGATCTCTTTGAACAACTCCGCTCGGTCGATATTTAGCGGTTCCTCCGCCGCGTTTGGTGCCCACACTACTCGGTCTTTTTGGACCGTTGGTTGAGTGTCGTTCGGTGTCCAGACTTCCACCAATTTTCGGTCTGGATCTACGATCCAGTAATGTGGAATGCCAACTTCCTGATACAAACGCCGCTTCGTGAACCGGTCGAATCTGGCGGTGCTGGGGCTCACTACCTCGATGGCTAAGAGCAGCGTCTTCACGTAGCTCCATTCGAGAGTGCGTGCCTCTTCGAGATCGGCGACGAAAACATCGGGCTGAACCAGCGTGTCGGGACTCCAGGAGATATCTGCCGGGGAGGTGAGCACGTGGCCTACCGAGTGGGTTCGGAGATAGGCACGCAATTCCTCAAACAGTCTGCCCACGACCTCCTGGTGCCATAACCGAGGCGACGGTGTCACGAGCAACTCCCCGTACACCAACTCGTAACGTTTGCCGTCGTCGGGAATCGCCCGGACCATCTCTGCTGTGTAATACGCGGGTTCTGCCATACCCATAAGCTCACCTCGGCTCGGCGGTTTCTGCAAGAGTAAGACACGCCATCATTCTGGCGTGCGGGTGTTGGCAGGTGATACCCGATTCTACGCGGGCCGGTGCATTTGCACGCGGCTCCGCAGTCACTGCGTACGGCTAATCAACTCTCAGCGTTGCGAGCGGGTCAGACCTGGCCGCACGACGCGCAGGGATCCAGCATGCAGTGATCGCAACAGCACTGAGAAGTATACAGACTCCCAAGTACGTGACCGGGTCAAATGTTGACACACCCCAAACAAATCCAGCCATCAATCGTGATGCGGCCACTGCACCGGCCACACCAATCACAAGTCCAACTCCCGTGACAACCGCCGCTTCACCAAGTACCATCCCCGTCATTCGCGTACCGTCTGCTCCCAACGCAAGCCGGATCCCCATCTCCCTGCGTCGCTGGCCTACGGAATAGAGCATCGACGCATAGATCCCGCCGCACGCAAGCAGCAGAGCCACAGCCGCGAAGAATCCGAAGAGCATGGAAAGAAACCGAGGAGTCCCGAGTGAGTCAGCCACCAGGTTTTGCATGGTCGTGATCTCATCGGTCGCGAGGTCTGGATCGAGTGTTCTGACGATCTCCCGTAGGGCCGGGGCCAGGATATCGAGAGGCGTAGATGATCGCACTGCTACGTGGAGCAATCCGAATCCGGCGCCCGCAACATGGTATTGCAGGTACACGGCCTCATCGATCTCTTCGTCTAAACTCCAGTGCTGAACGCCGCTCTCCACACCCACGACAGTGAGTGGACCGCTCCGCCCTATCATGAACCGCTTGCCCACAGCGTCTTCCGTGTCGAACAGGCGGCGTGCCAGTCTCGCGTTGATGATTGCAGCGCTCGGCGAATCCGTTGGATCGGTTTCTGTGAACTCGCGCCCGTATGCCATCGATGCGCCGAGAGACTCGAAATAGTGCGGCGTTACCGGGTGTACAAACGTGTACGGGAACAGCTCGTCTTCTTCTGTTCCCTCAACGTAGATGGGGCTCGCCCAGCAGCACGACCGCGCTGGAAAGACGAATGGAAGTGTCCACCCTGCTGCTACCGCCTCTGTGCCCTGCATTGACTGAATACTCTCGCTGAGTTCGCGCACGAATCGGCTTCGCTCCGGCCCGTCATAAGAGGCGCCCAATTCGAGCGGGAGAATTACGAGTCCGTCTGTGTCAAATCCGGGGTCCACCTTCATTCTCTCCAGCAGGCTCCGAAACAACAGTCCCGATCCAGTCAACAGAATGACGGTCAGAGCGAGTTCTGAAACCACCAAGCCGTTTTTGAGCCTTCGACGCCTAGCGCCGACGGTCGTATTGGCGGCTGTCTCGCGCAAGTCGGAAATCGCGCTCCGGCCGAGGGCTTGAAATACTGGGAAGACACCGCACAGCACGCCGGTACTAACCGATGCAGCAAACGCGAACACTAGAATCCTGGTGTCAACCGCGAGTGCCGCGATGCGCGGAATTCCCCCCGGGTTGAAAACCAGGAACAGCCGAACGCCCAGGTATGCAAACCCTACACCCATCGCAGCGCCGAAAAGGGCCAGGAGCGCGCTCTCCGTCAGAAGCTGGCGTGCGATTCTGAGCCCACCGGCACCGAGGGCTCCGCGCAGTGCGATCTCACCAGCGCGAGCAGTTCCCCTCGCCAGAAATAGGGACGCCACGTTTGCGCAGGCAATCAGGAGCAACAGGCCCACGGCCCCCAACAAGAGAAGTAGAGTGTCGCTCACCCTCCGAATAGTTGCTTCTTTGAACGGAACTAGCGGGAACGAAAGGGCCGAGCCGTCGGCCCTGATGAAATCGTCGGGATATTCCTGGGCGAGCGCCGCTGTCAGGGCGTCAACTTCTGCCTGAGCGACTTCCATGGAAATGTTGTCCTTAAGGCGCGCCACAACACCGAGAGTCCGAGA
>CAYTDU010000452.1:0-4969 GCA_964436395.1 uncultured Gemmatimonadaceae bacterium
AACGTATTCAACCGCTCATCGATCAGATAAAACAACACGAACAGCGGCTGGGCGAGTGCTCCGATGAGGAGATTCAGGGCCAGACGGCGAAACTGCGCGGCATCTTCGTCGACCGCATCGGGGGACTCGAAGAAGAACTGAAGTCCAAGAAGGCCGCCCGCCACGCCTGTGCCGACCCGCGCGAACGCGATGCTCTGAGCAAAGAGGAAAACGACCTCGAAGAACAGTACCGCAACAAGGTTGCCGAGCTCCTGAATGAACTGCTTCCTGAAGCGTTCGCGACTGTGAGGGAGGCATGCCGCAGGCTGCATGGATCGGAGTTCGCTGTCACCGGTCGCAAGATGGTTTGGGACATGGTCCCATACGACGTACAGCTGATTGGGGGAATCGTCCTCCATCAGGGCAAGATCGCGGAGATGTCGACGGGCGAAGGAAAGACACTCGTCGCAACATTGCCTCTCTACCTCAACAGCATTTCCAAACGCGGGTGTCACCTCGTAACGGTCAACGACTACCTTGCTCGTCGTGACTCCGAATGGATGGGGCACCTATTTCAGTACTTGGGTGTTACGGTAGGCTGTTTGGACAAAACCGAACCGTCGTCGCCGGAGCGTCGGGCTGCTTACGAATGCGACATCACATACGGTACCAACAACGAATTCGGGTTCGATTATCTGCGTGACAATATGGTGTTCTCGTTGGAACAGCGGGTGCAGCGAGAGCACGTGTATGCGATCATCGATGAGGTGGACAGTATCCTCGTCGATGAAGCGCGCACGCCGCTGATCATATCCGGCCCGGTCGGCAACGAATCGGACGCCGAGTACGCGCAGCACAATGCTCAGGTGCTTCGCATGGCGCGGAAGCAGACCTCCGTGGTTGGCTCTCTGGTGGCTGAAGCCGAGCCTCTCCTGAAATCGGAAGACACGGAATACGAAGCTGGAGTCAAGCTGTTCAAGGCGCAGTTGGGAATGCCCAAGCAGAAGCGCTTGATGAAGCTGTTGCAGGAGCCATCTGTCAAGCAGCTCGTGCAGCGTGTGGAGTTGGACAGGATCGCAGACAGAAAGCTGCCCTCTGCGCAGCAGCGATTCCGTGATATAGAGGAAGATCTCCTCTTCGTGATGGACGAGAAGGGCCACTCGGTACATCTGACGGACAAGGGCGTTGAGGCCATGAGCCCCAACGATCCGACGCTGTTTTTGGTGCCCGACATCTCCGAGGAAATGGGACGCATCGAGGACGATGAGGACCTCTCCGCAGAGCAGAAGTTGGAAGCGCGCGCAAAGCTCGAGGCAGAATACGCATCCAAGAGTGAGAAGCTCCACATCATCCACAAGCTTCTCCAGGCCCACGCGCTGTACGAGAAGGACGTGGAGTACGTGGTTCAAGACGGTGCGGTCTTCATCGTGGACGAATTCACAGGGCGGATCATGGCCGGCAGGAGGTGGTCTGACGGTCTCCACCAGGCTATCGAAGCCAAGGAGGGCGTGAGCGTCCGTGGCGAAACGCAGACGATGGCCACGATCACCATCCAGAACTATTTCCGGATGTATGAGAAGATTGCAGGAATGACTGGAACGGCTGAGACGGAAGAGACCGAGTTGTTTCAGATCTATAAGCTCGAAGTGATGGTCATTCCCACGAATCGCCCCGTACGCCGCGTAGATGGCCACGATCTCATATACAAGACGCGACGCGAGAAGTACAACGCCATCCTCGAGGAAGTGGAACGCCAGCACGAAAGGGGCCTGCCGATACTGGTTGGCACCGCAAACGTCGAAGTGTCTGAGACCCTTTCACGCATGTTCAAACGCCGAGGGCTCAAGCACGAAGTCCTGAACGCCAAACAGCACCAGCGAGAAGCGGAAATCGTAGCCAACGCGGGGCGAGCCGGCTCGATTACCATTGCGACCAACATGGCGGGGCGCGGTACCGATATCAAACTCGGGTCTGGTGTGAGGCAGTGCGAGGTCTGCGGTATCAAGTCGAAGTTGGCGCCGTTCGGGCAGGTTGTGGAAGATCCCGATCTCGATGCTGCAGACATCAAGAAACGAGGTTGCCAGGAAGATCCGCCATGCGGTTTGGTGATCGTGGGGACTGAACGTCACGAATCGCGCAGAATTGACAGGCAGTTGAGAGGGCGCTCCGGCCGACAGGGAGACCCGGGACAGTCCGTTTTCTTCTTGTCGCTGGAAGACAACCTCATGCGCCTTTTCGGGTCGGAGCGCATCGCGAAGATCATGGAGAAGAGTGGCGCGGAAGAGGGTGAGGTCCTAACTCACCCACTCGTCACACGCGCCATCGAGAGTGCGCAGAAGCGGGTTGAGCTGCAAAACTTCCAGGCGCGAAAGCGGCTCCTCGAGTACGACGATGTGATGAACCAGCAGCGTGAGGTTCTCTATTCGTTGCGTCTGTTTGCGCTGGAGGGTGGGGAGGAACTGAAGGCGGAGGCAATTCGGATGATCGAGGCCGCGCTGGATCGGTTTGTTGAGGAGACCGCGGTCGACAATCCCGAAGAATGGGACCGGAAACTGATCAGCACGGCGCTGCTGCGGGCGTTTCTCATATCCGCGCCGGAAATTGAAGATCCCGAAGTCGTGCCCGATGCTGAAGCTTTGCAGAAGCTGCTCCACGATGCGGGACGCAAGGCGTTCGAGGCCAAGCTCTCAACATGGGAAGAACTTGGGAATCGCCACTCGGTCGACAAACTGGCCGAAAAAGTACTGGCGCACCTTTCGCTGCGCGTGCTCGATGAGAAATGGAAGGATCACCTCTTTGAACTGGACCATTTGAGGAGCGGAATCTACTATCGCTCACTGGGGCAGAAAGATCCTTTGATTGAGTACAAGAAAGAGGCGTTTGACATGTTCGTGGATCTCTTGCAAGACATAAGGTCCACGTTCACGGAGACGTTCTTCAAGCATCAACTCCAAGTGGGTGCACCTCCTCCAATGCGCGGTGCTCCAGCACAGCCTCGGCGCATTGCTCAGCCGGAGGCTCCGAGGTCGGAGACCGACCTCATGGTTCCGGGAGCGACGAAGCAGAGAATGCCGCAACAGGCCATGCAGGCAAGTCACGGCGAAACCCCTGGCGAAAAGGCACCTGCCACCCAACAGCGGTCAGTGCCCAAGGTCGGTCGCAACGATCCCTGCCCGTGCGGCAGCGGTAAGAAGTACAAGAAGTGCCACGGCGCGAAATGATGCCGGCGGTACCACTCAACCCATCCCACAACCCAGGCGGTAGGGCGGTACGGCGGTAGGTAGATCGCGGCGCATCCTACCGCCGTACCGCTGGGGTGGGGTCGTGGTGGGAAAGGTACCGCAGTGCGGGATTGGGTGCGGTGTGGTACCGCCGATAATCGCTCCGTGTTGCACGTTTTTGCTTATGCCCCATCGCCGCATGTTCGCATCTTGCGACCATGCAGAAAGTACGTATCGCAGAAACCAGAACGGCCGAACGACCACGCGAGCGGCTCTTCTCACTTGGGGCAGCATCGTTGACGACCACCGAGTTACTGGCGATTCTCATAGGTACGGGAACGTCACGGTGTGACGCTCTCGCGGTGGCGAGCGGCTTGATGGGCGTTGGAGCAGGGTCTCTCAGAGTCTTGGCGCGCCGACCCCCTGGAGAGATGGCAAAGGTGGAAGGGGTCGGACGAGTCAAGGCCGCTCGTGTAGTGGCCGCTCTCGAGCTGGCGCGACGGCTCGCGGACGAAGGTTGGGATGGGCCTTTTGAGGTCAGGAAGCCGTCGGATGTGTTCCGTTGGTGTGGGCCCAAGATTCGCGACCTCGCCGTCGAAGAGTTTCACGTGCTGACGCTCGACACGTTGAACAGAATTACGCGCGACCTGCTGATCACGCGGGGAATTCTGAATAGCTCACTCGTGCATCCGCGCGAAGTGTTCAGAGCCGCCATCGCGGAATCGGCAGCCGGGATAGTCGTGGTGCACAACCACCCCAGCGGTAATCCAGCGCCATCCGCCGATGACCGAGTGGTAACGAGACAGCTCGTGGAGGCTGGTAGGATTCTGGATGTGCCGGTGTGTGATCACCTTATAGTGGGTGGTGACAAGTACTTCAGCTTTGCGGAGGCAGGCCTACTTTGACAAGCGCTGTCGCTGAATTAGACGCCGAATTTGCGGAGGCGCTCACCAGCCGCGAAGACGAACTCGATATTCCTTTGATCGAGCGCGCGTTGGAGTTCAGCGAAAAGGCCCATCGCGGTCAGAAGCGACTATCGGGTGAAGACTACATATCGCACTCCTTGACCGTCGCGAAGATCCTCGTCAATCAACAGCTCGATTCGACGACAGTAGCCGCCGCGCTACTTCATGACGTCGTTGAGGATTCAGATGTGAGACTGGAGGAGATCCAAGACCAGTTTGGAAGTGAGGTTGCCGGCCTGGTTGACGGCCTCACCAAGATCTCTACTCTCACGTTCCGGTCGGCCGCTGAAGAGCAATCGGAGAACTATCGCAAGCTGCTCCTGTCCATTGCCAGAGATGCGCGTGTCATCATGGTCAAGCTCGCTGACCGGCTCCACAACATGAGGACCCTGGAACACCTTCCAGAGCACAAACAGCAACGCATCGCACTCGAGACGCGTGAGATCTATGCTCCTCTAGCACACCGATTCGGCATGGCGGGGATCAAGGCAGAACTCGAAGATCTGGCCTTCAAATTTCTCGAACCCGAAGACCATCGCCGTATTGAAGACCTGGTGAAGACCAAAAAGAGCGAACGCGAGGAGCTGATCACGCAGCTCCGCCTCCCACTCGAGTCCGCCTTGAAGAAGGCCGAGATCGCTAGTTTTGAGATTAGAGGACGTTCCAAACACCTGTGGTCAATCAACAGGAAGATGACACAGCAAGGGCGGCCGTACGAAGAGCTGTATGACCTCATGGCCGTGCGCGTGCTGGTCGATACGGTACCGGATTGCTATCACGTGCTCGGCGTCATTCACCACACCT
>CAYTDU010000453.1:0-4964 GCA_964436395.1 uncultured Gemmatimonadaceae bacterium
CACTCACGCGGCCCTCCTAAGCACATGCGGAGATGCGTCCGGAGAGCGTTGCCGCGTAACGGCGACTATGTCGTTTCGGTGCCTACGCGTCTCCATTCAAGAGCTCCAATGACCTCTTGGTGTCACAGACCTTATCTGTTGGGAGTATCGACGGGACGGAGTGCTGCTTGAATCGGCTCAAGACGTGTTCCGTGTGTGCCGATAATGAAGTCACAATGGCACCTGAATCGACTGCGCAACGCGCCCAAGCACCTCAGGACGAGTTTTGGGTTGAAGCAGACGAGTCCGCTGAGAAAAAACTCTCGGAAATAGCCCGCGGACTAACGTCCGCGAATCGCTATGAGACGTTTGCAGACGTGCTGATCTCCCACCTGGCCAGAATACTCGGGGGCGGATTACGCACAGTTTGGTGAGCACCGTCCCGCAGCGTAGTCTCTCGTTCACATAACCCTCCACCAGCAGCTAGATCAAGTTTGCAGCGAATCTGCGGGAGGCTCAGTTTCCGTAGCGGTTGAGTCCGCATCAGCGGCCTGCAGTGCTTCCGTAGCACTTTGCTTGGAGTAGAACAGTTCGACTCTGCGATTACGGGCGCGGCCCTCGGCTGTCTCGTTCGTGTCAATGGGTCTGTACTCGCCGAAGGCAGTGACTTGGATTTCCGCCGCATCGTGTCCCAGGTCCACCAGCGCACGCGCAACGCCGGCTGCTCTGGCGGCGGAAAGCTCCCAGTTCGACTTGTACCGTGGGCTGCTGATTGGAATGTCGTCCGTATGACCTGCAACGGTCACGGGGATGTCGATTTCCAGAGTCAGGTGGCTCAGCTTTTCAACGATCCAGATGCTCTGCTCCTCAACCTCTGCGAAGCCAGGTTGGAACAAGACCGCATCTTTGATCCTGAGGTATACGCCTTCATCTGTGCGGTCCACTAGCAGGCTGGTCTCGAGCCCATTTTCCTCAGCGAATTCTTCGAGAATGTTGGCGATTCGATCGAGTTCTACATCCGCCGGGTCAATGGTGGACACCACTACTGAGTCCGCGGCATCAGAAACCGCGAGGTCTTCATTGAGGCTCATATCCACCACCGACGACCCAAAACCCTCGTGCAACGACTTGGCCGCCTGGCGGAATTTTTCCACCTCGATCTCTGACATCGAAAACAACAGAATGAAAAACGTCAACAGCAGCGACATCAGGTCGCCGAACGTGACCATCCAAGTGGGCGCACCCTCTTCCACGGGAGGTTCTGATCTTCTCCGTACAGGTACTGCCGGTTGAGGCGGGTCGGAAGCCGCCGTTGTGGCGGAGGAATCCGGCTCAACCTTTAGAGCAGGCGCGGCGCTCATCTACCACTCAACAGCTCGTCGAAGTTGTCGGGTTGCTCGGCCAGATATGCCTTCATCTTCTCTCGCATAATGGACAAGCTGTCGTTGTGATTGATGGACATCATGCCGACTATCATCAGCTCGATCTGCTGATCTTCGATCTTTATGCGACGGTCGAGTTTTGTAACCATCGGCAGGAAGAACATGTTGGCGAGCAGCGCCCCGTAGAATGTGGTGAGTAGTGCCACGGCCATCGAAGGACCTATGGTGGCTGGGTCGTCGAGCGTTGCCAACATCTGCACCAGTCCTATGAGCGTACCAATCATCCCAAACGCAGGAGCGAATTTGCCCATCTCGCTGAAGATGCGCTGCCCAGTGCGGTGGTGATCCTCTACGGTCGCCTGGTCAGTTGTCAAGATCTCCCTGAGAGCCGTGGCGTCAGTACCGTCTGCGATTAGCGTCAACCCCTTGCGCAGGGGATCCGACGGGGCCTCTTCGGCCATCTTTTCCAAGGCGAGTGGACCCTCTTTGCTGGCGATCTTTCGGCTCTCCATCAAGAACTGCATGATCGCGAGCATTTCCGATTTGGGGTCGTTGAACACGCGTCGGACAACAGGAGGGATGAGCTTCAACTCCTTCGTGGGAAACGCTATGGCCGTGGCTGCCAGCGTGCCGCCGAACACGATCAGCAGCGATGACGGGCTCAAGAATATCTGGACCCCGGAGCCCATCGCGACCGCGCCCCCAACGAGTATTATGCCGGCAATGACACCGAACAGTGTTCCCTTGTCCACGGTGGATCACTCCTCAATAGGTATACGCAGAATTTCCCGCATGCAGCTCAGGGATACGCCTATTCGTATCTAAGATCGGCGCCGTCATCTGTTTCTTTAGGAGAAAGGTCCCTCTACCTCAAGAAAGCAACGAATCAACCGATCCTTATCATCATCCACTAGTGTCCTGGAATGGCGCTTGTGTGCCGACAGGGAGAGTGGCAATTCAGAGGAAGGACTGAATGACGTTCGTTGTGGACGACCCAATTTCGTTCGCCGGAAAAGTGCTCGAGGCCGTCAAGGACGCGGTGCTGGCCGTGGACGATAACGGTGTGGTTCGGTATGTGAGCCCGGCCGCGGTGCGACTGCTGCAGTGCCAGGCGGAGGAGGTGTTGGGAAGTCCCATAGAGAGAGTGCTGCAACCGCCCGAAAATACAACGGAACACCCAGTGCGCGGGTGCCTGTGCGATGGCGTTGCCAGGAATGGTCACGACGGTGCATCGGAATCGAGCAAAAGCAATGGACGTTCGTCCGAATACGACATTGTGCCCCTGCGGATCGACGAGAGGGTGGCTGGAGCCTTGGTTGCCTTCAACGGTGCAACCGAGCAGCAGCGACCCACCGCGGAGTGCGTGAACGCGCAGAAGCTCGAAGAGCTCGGGCGAATCGCTGGAGGAGTAGCTCACGAGATCAACACCCCCACGCAATACGTGAACGACAACGTGCACTTCCTGCGGGATGCATTTGAGGCGTTGGGTGATCTAGTGCGAGCTGGTGAGCGAGTAGTGGAGTGTTCGAAGCAAGGAGACTCGGTAGAAACCGCAATCAACGACCTGGCATCGCAAACAGAACAATCTGGCCTTCGGGAACTAGAGTTGGAGGTCCCGGCGGCATTGGAGCAAACGCTCGAGGGACTCAGCAGGATCAACAAGATTGCAGGGGCTCTTCGGGTGTTTCTCCATCCCGCAACAGACGAAGAGACCGCTGCGGACTTGAACCGAGCAATCGAAAACGCCGTTGCAGTGTGTCGGAACGAATGGCGTTACGTGGCGAGAGTCGAACTGGACTTCGACGAGGGCATGCCGAGCGTAGTGTGTTGGATTCATGAATTCAGCCAAGTAATTATGAATCTAGTGATAAACGCGGCGCACTCCATAGCGGATAAGATTGCTGGCAGACCCGGCGAAATGGGATTGATAACGATCACCACTAGGACGCACGGAGATTACGCTGAAATCAAGGTGCGTGATGATGGAGCGGGGATTCCGAGCGATCTACTGCACGCGATATTCGCACCCTTCTTCACGACCAAGGAAAAGGGCAGAGGAACGGGCCAAGGTCTCGCCCTGGCTTGGTCTGTGATCGTGGACAAGCATGGTGGTTCTATCAAAGCCGATTCGGAGTTGGGTGAGGGGGCCGTGTTCACGATCCGCATGCCCTTTCGTGGGATCCGTGAGAAAGAGAGGGCGGAGTTGGGAGAACCGCTCCAAGGAGGGTTGGTGAGATGACTGCGCGGTTGTTGTTCGTCGACGACGAGCCGTTCTTGAGGGATGGTATCAGGAGACTGCTATCGCGGCGCCGGCCCGATTGGGAACTCGCATTTGCCGATTCCGGTACCTCAGCGCTAGAGGTGATGGAGAATTCGAGCTTCGACATAGTGATTTCCGACATGCGGATGCCCGGAATGGACGGAGCAGCCCTTCTCGAGAGAGTGCGCGATCTTGATCCTGGAGTGGTGCGAATCATTCTGTCGGGTCAAAGCGACAGGGGGGCTGCGCTCAGAGCCGCGAAGGTGGCTCATCAGTTCCTTGCCAAACCATTCGACGTCCTTCATCTCGAGGCGACACTCGACCGACTGTGCAGCCTTCGGCAGTTGATGTCCGACAACACTCTACAGAACCTGGTCGGCGGGATCGAATCGCTACCTAGCACCCCAAAGGTGTATACGCAGCTCGTGGAACTTCTCGCCCGCGACGAGACCTCATTGATCGAGGTAGCTGAAACCCTCAAGCAAGACCAAGCAATGACCGCGAAGGTGCTACAGATGGTCCGGTCGGCATTTTTCGGTGCCCACGTAGATACTGTCAGCATCGACGAGGCGGTAGCGCGGCTCGGGTTCAATGTCATCAAGAGCATGGCACTCACAGCCGGAGTGTTCGAGGCCTTCAAACAGCAAACGGACATCCCAGGATTCTCGGTCACTGCAGAACAACACCACTCGCTGAACGTAGCGCGCGCATGCGCCACGATACTTCGTGGCAAGTCCGAAGCTGACGATGCCTTCATGGCCGGGATGCTACACGATGCCGGAAAACTCGTGATTGCCTCCAAACTGCCAGAGGTACTAAAGACAGTTTTGGAGCGAGCCTCTGCAGAGCAGCGACCGATGTATGCGGTTGAACAGGAAGAGCTGAATACCACTCACGCAGAGATTGGTGGTTACTTGCTTGGCCTTTGGGGATTGCCACGTGCAGTGGTGGAGGCCGTAGCATATCACCACGCCCCCGATCGCCTTGCTTGTCCGGCGTTGGATGCTGCTACCGCTGTGCACGTCGCTGACGCGTTGGTGAGGGAACTCGATCCCCAGTCTGAGGACGGATGCTCATCTTCTGCGAATCCCGAATACCTCGAGTCGGTTGGAGTGGCCAATAGCATGGAGGACTGGAGGGATTCGATTCAGGACTTGTTTGCCGGCGTCGATTGAGCGAAGCCAAGACTGGCCCTGAAACTCGCGAAGCCACGATCGAACCGGCAGCATCTTCCGGCTCAGAAACCTTCCCGCAACTTAGATCCTGTGGTTGTATAGGACTGGCTCACCACTCGTAAAGCATTAACAGACAAACACTTAGAGTGGCAGTGTGATGAATCGCGT
>CAYTDU010000454.1:0-4962 GCA_964436395.1 uncultured Gemmatimonadaceae bacterium
GCCTTGGTGGAGGAGCCGAACATCACCGTCATCCGCGCGGATGCGGCGACCGCTTCGGTCTGCCGGCGCGTCGCCGGAGTCTCCGAACCACTCGCCTTTTCAAACTTCAGCTCCTACACCTATGTTGGTTTGGTTCCTCTGGTTGCCCTGCTCCTCGCCACTCCGGGCCTGGGCTGGAAACGCCGAGGGATGCTTGCCGGGGTTGGGGTGCTGCTTCTTATGCTCTTTCACATCGTTTATCTGGTCATCACGGTAAAACTGCTCTACATCTTTTGTGGATTAGACGAGGTAGGAAATGTCGCCTACCGCGTCTACGACTGGGGACAGATCATGGTGAGGGTGGTTTGGGAGGCAAGTGCCGTCCTGTTGTGGGTAGCGCTGACTTTCAGCCACTGGAGAAGAACGGTGTGGCAGACACCGGAGGGGAATCCGTCAGGGCACCGGGCCGCCGTGTGGGAATCGGTCAAGAAGGGACTACAACGTGGTTGAGCATCTGATGTGGGTGGTTGTGGAGGAATGGGTCTTGCGAATAAGTAGTGGAAGCGCCCTCCAGCGCACAATGCAATCATGGTCCATATCCTGTTAAATAAGAGAAGGGAAGTGAATTGAAAAGATGAGAAGACAGAATATTTTAATTATTTGCTCTCTATTCCTCCTTGTACCCCTCTTTGCTCAAACTGCACTGGCAAGCGATGCCGAAATGTACTTTGCTTCAGACAAGCTCGGAGAGACTCGGGTAAAGAAGATCCGAGAAGGGGAATCGATCTGGCTTGCAGTTCACGATCCGGATGAAAACACGGACTGCGATGTGAGGGACAAGGTTTGGACGGATGTCAAGGTGATCGACGCCAAAACCGGGGCGTACATTGTTTGGGACAGTCGGAATGCTGCTGGGGCTCCAGGCCCCCCTGCTCACAAGGGACACTTCCCAGGCCCTACGGCCGGATCGTTGAACTTCGACTATCTTGAGGAGACAGACGCAAATACTGGGCTGTTCATCAGCAGTCGGCCGTTCCAGGTTGGGACTCGCGCCAGTTACGGATCGGATCAGCGGCGGCACAGTCACATCGTTGGCCCGTATCAGGGCGCATTCGGAGCGGCGGTCGTCCCGACCGATTTTCAGTGGGGCGGATATCTCTACGCCGATTTCGATGCGAATAACCTCGGAGACAACCGCGTGTGGGTCGATGCTCAGAATTACAATCTGGTAGATGCCACGGCTCCCGCGGCTCACGTTCCACCCGGCAACGCGTTTTTGCCCGGAGACCTATCCGGTGTCGCCGGAACCGACTACGTGATGGGCCGATTCGAGAACATGGACACCATCATGGGGTTATACCAGGACCAGGACGACGACAAAGACGTCGCCGCCACGATGGCGAAAATCGTTGACACGAAGTCATTGCTGCAATGGGGCAAGGAAATCTACAAGGACGCCAATGGCGCCGCGAAAGTAATTGTGACCGACGACGACGAGAACTTGAATTGCAACGCCGTGGAGTCCGTTCCTGTATTTATTATCGTAAACCCGGGTTCGTGGAACCCTCGCGACGGGGCACGCCGGAGCGCCACCAATTTCTGTATGTTGAAGCGATACGGCGGGGTCACGGATACCGCAATCCCCGCCGCAGTAGGGCCTGGACCGATCGACTGGTTCAACATCTACGACAGTGGCCTTGCTGTCAACCTGACTGCGGATGGCAGCAATCAGCCGAACGCGAATGGCTCCTACTACATCCAGTACCCCAACGTCAACAACGGGCCCAATGTGGTGACATTCGATACGGCCAGCAATTCCGGGGTCACACGCGCGATGTTCTACGCTCGGGAGACCGGCGCGAATACGGGTGTCTTCCAACTTCAGCTGAACAACATCCTTCGCGATCTGGGCTTCAACCGCCTCGATGTGGGCGACGTACTGGTTGCGTACTACGTGGACCCGAACGATCAGGACGATTTCAGTCTTGCCACCAGCTACATCGAAGCGCGTCGGCGTACGAGCATCACCAGGATCACCGATGCCTTTCGCAACGAGAAGCAGCTCCTTTGGTTGGGGCGTGATCCCGTATACGTCGAGGTGAAAGACGCCAATGCGAACGTTGATTCATGCTGCCCCGAACAGGTTCTGGTTCACATCTGCGACCCGCACGAGGTGGACGACTCGGAGTGGTTGCTGCTCGATGAGATATCCAGCAATTCACAGCTATTCTTCTCCAATCAAGGCGTGCTGCTCGCGCCGGTTTGGGATGCACTGGGGGTGGGATTGGCCGGAGCCCATGGCGGCTATCAACTTCGGCTGGATAACTGGAGATTGGAAGGGTTCAACGAAGACAGAATCTACGCGCGCTACAATGACGTCACCTATACCCCGGCTGCAATGGCCGGCGTGGGCGATCTGGACGTCACTGCTGCAACCGGAGAGTTCCCACCCACGATTCGTGCTCCCCGAGTAGACAATGACGTTTCATTCGGTGTTGTGGAGATTGCCGATACGCAGGTGTTCGATGGAGAGAACACGTACATGTACTTCCTCGATCGCCAAGGGAATCGCGTCTTCTCGTACCTGAATAGCGATTGTGTTTTCGTTGAGGTTATCGATCCCGATCAGGACGAGGACCAGAACCGCCGCGAGAGGATCGCCGGATACTGGGACAGCCTGACAGGGTTTGCCGACCGAGGCCAGAATATCCCATTTGCTCCGGTAAACGCAGCACCGGGAAGCTATCCGGCGGCCGCTGCGCCGTTGACACACCCGGTGAATGACTTGTTGGGATATGACAACATGTTTGACGCAGCAGCGCTGGGCCCTGCACCGTCGGACTACTCCAACCCGAAACTCTACGTACTCAATCCAAGAAACGGCTTGTGGACCGAAGTGGATCTGCTGGAAACGGAAATCGACTCGGGAGATTTTGTCAGTGCGACCTGCATTGACCTTGTGAGTCAATATGCCAATGTGCCAACACTGGGGGTATTGCCTGGAGACACGATCATTGCGATGTATCAGGATCCTTCAAACCATTCCGACACAGCATGGATTACGATCAAAGTAGCGGTCGGCGGCGTATTCATGGGGCAGGCCTCGACGACGATGTTTGTCGATGCAGAGGGAAGCGAGGTTGCATCGTACAGCAACGCCGATGACGTGTACGTCATGGTCATTGATTCATCCAACGCCGGTGAAACGGAGTTACCGGGCGCAGTGGAGATTGCAGGGACGGCGTTTGACCTAGCAGCACTTGCAGATGCAGAGGATGACACGTTCATCACCGAAACGATCAGTCTCGCTGAGTTGGGGGCCAGTGCCGGTGATTCGATCACTGCAATCTATACCGACCCGAACGATCCAACAGACTCCTCTTCGGACACCGTCTCAATCACCGTCTCCAAACTTGAGTTTCGGGGATTTCTCGTGAAACCGAACCCAATCTCTGCGGAGAGCGTCTTCGCTTTCGACGGTGTTGGGACTCCGGCGAGCTTTTCGGTTGTCGTGTACGATCTGTCCGGCCATCGGGTGTGGAGTCAGGATCTGAACAACGCGAGGGAGATTCCCTGGAACGCAGTGAATCAAGCGGGGGTCGATCTTGCCAACGGATCGTACATCTACGTCGCGACGGCCACGGATGGAATAGACACCTACCACGACAAGGGGAAAGTATTCATTCTCCGATAGATCTGAGGAGGGGGGATGCCTTCGAGACACCGGAATCGTTGGAGGCATCCCGCCACGTGCACCTCCGTTCGGTACTTCTAACCAGATGTATCGAAGGGGGAGCCTCTTCGGGCCCGCAGAGTTCTCGCGCTGAACACCCAAGCCTGAATTCGACTGGCGAGTGTCGTAACCGCGACGGTCACTGCACTCCGGGTGACAAAGATGCGGGAGGGGAGTCGGTAACCCGTCTTAATGAAGCTATGGCTACCTCGACCATGTCGTCAGTGGGTTCGGCAGTAGTCAGGTGCTGTAGCCACAACCCGGGCTTTGTCAGGATTCGTACCCAAAGACGGTCGGTGTTCCCTCCGCTGAAGCGCAATGCCTCGTAGGAGACCCCCGCCACCACGGGCAACAGCAGAAGGCGTGAGAGGATCTTGAGCCACAGCGCCGGATTGCCGGCGACCGAGAAGACAAGGATGCCGATGACAAGTACGATCATCAAGAAAGCCGTTCCGCAGCGTGGGTGGAGGGTGATGTGCCTCTGCACGTTTTTCACGGTGAGTTCCTCACCGGCTTCGTAGGCGTAGACGCTCTTGTGCTCGGCGCCGTGGTACTGGAAGATCCGCCGGATCTCCTTCATTCGAGAGATGACGACGAGGTAGATGAAGAAGAAGGTAATCCGGATGAGGCCCTCTACCAGATTGAACAGGACGGAGTTACCCATCCGGAGCCAGCCCATGGTGTTTGTGAGATAGAGGGGAAGGACAACAAAACCGCCAACAGCGATGAGGAGAGCGAGCACAAAAGTAAACGTCGTTCCGCCCTTTCCCAACTGCTCCTCCTCCGGGAACGCAACACGGGCGGAGAGGTTCAGTGCTCGGATTCCCAGCGAGAGCATATCGAACAGGCGAAAAAGACCTCGGATAAACGGAATTTTGCCGAGACGTTTGAAGCGGAAACGGGCGGGAAGATTGCGCACGATGATCTTTCCATCGGATTCACGACGAACGGCGACCGCAATACGGTCGCCATTTTGCATCATGACACCCTCAATCACCGCCTGTCCGCCGACCGGCGGCATCGTCTATGTTCCTTTTCCTTTCTTCCCATATCGGCGCTGGAAGCGTTCCACGCGCCCCTCGGTGTCGACGAACCGCTCCTCGCCCGTGAAGAACGGATGGCATTTGGAACAGATATCAACGTGCAGGTCTTCAACGGTGGAAAGGGTCTCAAACTCCGCACCACACCCGCACCGAACTGTCGCCCGCTTCATCTCCGGGTGGATTTCTTTCTTCACCGGACCCCCATTA
>CAYTDU010000455.1:0-4946 GCA_964436395.1 uncultured Gemmatimonadaceae bacterium
AAAATCAGCGACAGAATGACGGTGATAGGATGGAGATCCAAACTCTCACCCATAACCCACGGTTCGATTCCATTGCCGATAATCATTTGCACAACACCTGGTAATGCGACGATCGCGGTGATTGCCCACACGCTATCGTACTGGATGATCGCTATCGGAATCGGCAACAAGGTCGAAATCACCGACCCGATCGACGGTATGAAGTTGAGCAAGAAGGCCATGACACCGAAGACCAGCGCCAGCGGAAGGCCGAACATCGTGAGTATCAACCCCACGAGGAGGCCTGTGGTGGCCGAGATTACGAATTTGGTGACGATGTACTTCTGAATCTTGGCATGGATTTCCGCGTAAATCCCAGTCCGGAGCTCAGCGGGTCTTCGCCCACCGACCAGGTAGATGAGAAAGATGACCACCAGCCCGCCGTTGGTGATTATATCCATCGCGGTGCCCGCGGCATTCTGGATCAGGGAGAGAAACGGCAACTGCTGCATCGTTTCCAAGAAAGTGGTCTGACCTATATCGGTTCCGAATACGTCCAGCACCGAAAAGATGCGTTCCGCAATGCCCGTGAGTCTATCGCGGTATATGTCCGCCGATGCCATCAACCCGCGAGTCGAAGTGATTATCAGCAACGCAAGCAGCGTCAGCATGCCAACAGCGAGTAGTAGCGAGATCAGAACCGAGACAACCCTCGGGATTCTGAGGCGATCTTGTAGGAAATTGACTACAGGCGCAACCAAATACGACAAGAACACAGCAAGAACAAATGGGACCATGACCGGCCGAGTGTACGCCAGCGCCGCGGCAGTAGCCACCGTTGCCAGTACCACCACCGATGCTGTTACCGCACGCGATTGTTGGGCTGTGACCGAGAACATAAGACACACCTTCGCATATCTGGCCGATCATGTCAAATCCAGGCCTTGCGACCGCAAGTGCAGCCGCATCAAAGCCTTCGGGAGGCCTGGTACGCGCGCACACCACCAAGTTTCAGATGTTGCGCGAGCGCAACAAATATACAATGGGGTCTGTCGGAAACTCCGTTCTGAGTGCAAATTCAGCGCCCCAGATTCGGCACAGGACGTGCGCTGATTAACGGGTCCTCTTTTTGACGCGCGATATGCCTTGGGTCGATTGTCTGGTGAACGATGCAGAGGATAACTGAGAAAAAGGGCCCGCTGTTGAGCTTGCGTATGAACTTGCGCGTCTTGTCGCGCGTTGTTGAGAAGCAAAGCCTCCGTAGAGCTGCGTTCGGCGCAGCCGTTGTCACTGCAATATTGCTTCTTACGACGTGCAAACTCGACGAACTCGTCACCCCAGATCCCATCGGGACGTTGAGCGCATCAGTGGGGCAGTTTACAGACTCGGCGGCAGTGGGCAGTACGGCCAGAAGTGAACTCACCGTCGAGATCACCAACTTGGGTGATGGCTCTCTGTCGTGGACCGCCTCACGTGCCCGGGGAAGCGCATGGCTGCAACTCAGCGCAACGAGCGGTACTGCACCGAGTGACCTGACGATAGCGTTGGACCCTACCGGCCTCTCGCTCGGCAGCTATCGAGACACGCTGCTCTTTACGGTGAGTACCGGTGCTGTCGATCCGACACGCGTTCCAGTGGAGTTCGTGATCCATCCGTGTCTGGTCACACCGCTCAACTTCGCCGTCACCTACGCGGACTCCCTCACCACAGCCGATTGTTCTGCACCACACGGCGAAGGCCAGTACGCTCGAGTTTTCAGTTTTGATGCGTCAGCCGGTGATTCCGTGTCGATCTCCCTGACGGCTACTGAATTCGATGCGTATTTCACGCTCGCTGCATTGCCTGAGGCATCGTCCGCCCCGATTGCACAGGCTGACGGATGTCTCGGCGAAGTCGGAGACGCATGTGTCGCATATGCAATCCTGCCTGATAGCGGTGCCTACTTCATCGAGGCAACAACGGCTTCAGAACCAGACACCGGCGATTTCCAACTGGAAGTCAACCTGCCCAGACGTCCTGACGCGCCGTCTCTGCTGAGGCAACTACGCGCGGACAGCACGACGTTGCTGAGTGTCGGCGGATTACTCTCAGATACGGTCGTAGTATTCAAGGGTGTCGTAACAGACGCAGACACCTGGGATACTTTGCGATTGGAGGTCGAGGTTCAACCTGTCGGCATCGCCTACGGTGATAGCGCTACGACGACCAGCGCGGCTGTAGAGGTGGGCGATACGGCTGCTGCGGTTGTCGCCGACTTTCAAGATGATCAGGGCTACCGGTGGCTCGGACGTGTTGTCGATCAAACCGGCAGGTCGAGCGGATGGCTTGCTTTCGGCGACAATCCCGACGATGCAGCTGATTTTGGAGTTACGGTACCAGACGCTCCTGACACTCCCAGCGCCCTAGCACAATACCAGAGCGATAGTACAACTGTGCTGTCACTTGGCGGGACCACGACACAACGAACAGTGTGGTTCGGCGCTGTCGTGTCAGATCCGGATGCAACCGACAGCCTGCGCCTGGAAGTTGAAGTTCGCCCGCTCGGAACCGATTTCAGTGGTTCAGCTGTGGGCTCCAGCGTACTCGTCATAAACGGTACCCGAGCGAAGGTACCCATATCAGGTCTATCGGATGATACGGAGTACCACTGGCAGGCCCGCGCAATTGACGAGCGGGGTATGACCAGCGCATGGCTGGCGTACGGAGACAACTTGGAGACCGAGCCCGACTTTCAGGTGTCAATACCAGGTGGACCGTCGCCACCGACAGACCTCCGCCAGCTACGCAGCGACGGAAATACGGAAATACCACTCGGGACTACGGTCGACGAAACTTCGTTGGTGTTCCGTGCCACCGTGTCGGATCCCGATCCGGACGACCTTGTACGCCTCCAAGTCGAGGTTCAACCGACCGGCACGGTTTTCACAGGTGTCCCCACCGATTCTAGCGACCTGGCTGCCTCGGGCACTAGCGCAGATGTTCTAGCGACCAACTTGCCCGATGATACGGAGTACCACTGGCGCGCCCGGGTCGTGGACGAAACAGGTAATGCCGGATCTTGGTCAACGTTCGGCGGGAATTCAGAAGTCGAGGCAGATTTTGGGATAGCAGTACCTGCCTCACACCTGGCATTCACCACTCAACCCGGCGCCACGACATCTGGAATGACGTTTGCCCCGCCCATCACAGTTGTGGCTCTCGAGCCTTCCGGTGGAGTCGACACCAGTTTCGCCGGCAACATCACCGTGAGTATCTCCCCAGGATCGGGAACCGCGGGCGCAGTGTTGTCGGGCGCTGTGTCGGTCCAGGCAGCTTCTGGTGTCGCGACATTCTCCAACTTGGCCATCGATCTAGCGGGCAACGGGTACGCATTGGATGCGAATTCCCCAGGGCTCACAGCTGCAACGAGCACTGAATTTGCGATTACCGCTGCATCGGCCGGCGGCCTGGCCATTGTGACTCAGCCATCAGAGACAGCAGAATCTGGTGCACCTCTTTCCAGACAGCCACTCATCCAGGTTCAAGATGCGAGCGGCAACGACGTAAACGAAGCCAACTTGACTATCAGTGCAACCGTGGCCAGTGGACCGTCGGGAGCAGCGGTTACTGGCGGCACGGCAATTACCGATGCAACTGGTTCCGCGACTTTCTCAGGATTGGCGATAACTGGGCTTTCGGGCAACTACACTCTCAGATTCAGCTCTTCGGGTCTGAGTTCCGCCGTCTCCAACCCGATTGCCCTGGGCGTCGGAGGATCAGATCCGGAACAGACTTTGGTCACTGTCCCCAGCGGCACAGCCGGCGTAACGACGACTGTAACGATTCAAGTCCGCGACGCTGGCGGAAACGACCTTACCTCTGGCGGGGAGACGGTCGAGGTTACACTGACAGCTGGCAGCCCGAATGAATCAGCAGTTGTATCTGTGACAGACAACGATGACGGCACCTACACCGCCACGTACCTACCTCTGTTCGCGGGTGCCGACAATATCGCAGTCACGTTGAACGGCGAGACTGTAGCGGGAAGCCCGTTCACGAGTAGTGTCACCTCAGGTGAGGCGACGCAGTTGGTTTTCCTCGAGGAGCCTAGTGACGTGATGGCGGGAGAATCCATCAGCCCGCCGGTTAGGGTGGCAATACAGGATGTCAACGGCAACACCGTGACATCCTCCTCGGCGGATGTTACAGTCGCGATATCGAACAACCCGGGCGGTGGCTCACTCTTCGGCACAATCACCCGCCCCGCGGTCAACGGCGTTGTGGAGTTCGATGATCTAGCAGTAGATCGGGCAGGAGTGGGTTATACATTGGCGGCTTCGAGCAGTGGCCTGTCTAGCGCCACGAGTGTTGCATTCAGCGTTACGCCCGGAGCCCCAAATCAACTCGTCTTTCTGGAACAACCGAGCGACCTCGTGGCTGGCGGTACCATGACTCCTGCACCACAAGTGGCAGTCCAGGATTCTATGGGCAACATAGTCACGACTGCAAGTACGGTGGTGGCCCTGGGAATTGAGGACGATCCCAGTGGAGGTACAGCAACACTCACCGGAGGCGATCCTTTAGCGGCCGTAAACGGCATCGCTACCTTTGCAGCACTTTCCATCGACGTAGCCGGGGTTGGATACTCGCTGACCGCGAGCGACGGTGGGTTGACTCCATCCACAAGCGGGTTGTTCAACGTGGACGTCGGCACAGGCAATCACCTCGCTTTCGTCACCCAACCGAGCGAGACAATAGCGGGCACAAGCATCAGCCCGGCGGTTCAGGTGGAGATACTGGACGACGTAGGTAACCGCGTCACCTCGGCTACGGACAACGTGACGATGGAGATCGGCTCAAACCCGGGGGGCGGGGATCTTACAGGAACTCTGACGCAGCCGGCGGTGGCCGGAATTGCCACCTTTGCCAACCTCAGCATAGACCTTGCCGCAGCAGGATACACTCTGGTTGCATCCGGCACCGGGCTC
>CAYTDU010000456.1:0-4930 GCA_964436395.1 uncultured Gemmatimonadaceae bacterium
GTACAGCCCCACAACGCCCGGCTGACTCGCAGACGAAGAAGTGTCCACCTCGCCGTCATCGGACAAAACCAGAGCATCCCCAACATCAGGCTCCACAAAGTCCAAAACCGGAGAGTAATAGTGGAACTCCGTGAACGTCGATGGGTCGGCGTACATCCGGCCAGCCACGTCGATTCGCACGTTCGGCGAAAACGACAACGGAGCCGTCGGGAAGTAGTTGAAGATCACCGCCGCCGGAATGCCAGGACTCGCGAACAGCTCAGCAATCGCATCACCACCAGGGCGATACGGGTTCGGCTCGACGGGCCCAGACGAATAGGACAAAGAATCCAGAGACGGTCCGGTAAAGAAGTGTGCACAGCCAAACGGATCCACAGCCATGTGCGACAGCGGCAAGCCGCCCTTCGAGTTGTAGAACGACAAGACAGCGTCCCCGCGCAGACCGGTCGGCCCTGTGGTCTGAATCGTCCCCCCACGCCGGATCACCATCCCGCCCCCGACATAGGGCCAACCTCCACCGCTCATCTGACGCACCAGGAACGCTCCGGCGGTTCCGTCCTCGTCATCGACATCAGGATCCGTCGCATCGTCGACAACGAGGTCAAACACCGTCGCGGCTCCAAACGTCGGATAACCTGGATTGAGCGCCGACAACGTCCAGATCTCGGCGCACCGCATGAGCGGATAACCACCAGACTCAGCGAACCGTGCAATCCCAGTCGCGGTATTGGGATCGTCCGAGAGATCCAGGTGCCACTCCGCACGAGGGCCGTCGTTGATGGACGAACCATCCCCCCAGGCCGTGTGCCAGGGAGCGGTGAACTCCATCCGGCCAGCCTCGTAGCCCTTGTGAGCGTTGTTACCGTACCCAATGACACAGTCATCACCGCCGAACCACGCCGTCGCTACGATCTGCCCGAGCAGATCCAGGTACCCCTCGGCATTGGCCGTGCGATAAAGACGCATCTTTCCGCCGAAGTCGCCGGACGCCTGGACACCCGCACCCTGGACAGGGATAGCCCCAAGGTTGGCTTCCATCGATCCGTCCTCGCGCACGCACCACCGAGGAGGATACGGGAAGTCGTAGGGGCTCCACGTGTAAGCCGGATCCGCCGCATCCCCAAGGGCAAACCGAACGTCACTGTAAGCGTTGGTCACATGGTCGGGCTCAGCACGAAGGACCATCCCTCCCCTGAGGACCCTCTCGTAGATGCCGGGCTGATCGCTGGAGTAGTAGTCGTCCCCAGACTGAGAAAACTCCCGATTGAACCTCTTGTCGTTGATGTTCCGCTCGACCATGTCCCAGGACGGAGCGCCAATGTCGCTGAGGGTCGCGTTCTCGAAGTACGTGAACATCGACTTCGTCGGAGGAACGTTCGCGTAGGGCGGCAGGTTCGGGGAATGACCCCAAACGTCGTACATCTCGGACGCGTTCTGCGGAGTCAGGATCCACGGAACAGAATCAACCTCGTCCTGAGGATCTGTGCCACCGTACCCAAGCAGCTTGCGCCCCTGAGGCGAAATGAAAATCGCACCGGAAAAGCGCCCCGGCCCCATCGCTGGCCAACGACCAGCCTCGCCAAGCGGGTTTGCGTCCGCCGTGTGCGCCAGACGATACTCGTTGTAGTTCCCGGTCGCACGACGAGTACGAACGCGCCAGACCTTGAGCCCGGCGAGGAGCATGTGCCCCTGCGAACCCAAAACGAACTTCCAGAACGGGGCAAACCAACGCGGAGTCTGGACCTCGACTCCCGGGTCCACGTAGTCCTCCGGACACTCAAAGACCTCACGGAACAAGGTCCACATATTAATTTCCACGCCACTGAACGTGGCACCCAGCTCCGGATCAAGCTGGTGAACCTCCTCAGACCCCTGGAGCCCCGTTCCGTACTTCTGGTCGATTTTGTCGAGGAACTCACGGCTCGGACCGCCCCAATAGGCCCCTAGCCCTGTCTCCTTCGGCCCCTGCATGATTTGCGGATCGGCAGAACCGGGATAGGGATCCGCGCCACCCCCCTTGATGTACGCCTGAACAACAAACTTGTCCCCGGGCTCGCACGGGAACCATTGCATGAACTGCGAGTAGGTGATGAGCGGGTTGCCCGGCCCAATGACGTTCGGCTCGTCGTACCAACTCGCATTGTACCCACCGACACGAACCGACGTGTTCGGATGACCAGCAGACACAGGACCGTCAGCGATGTTCAGGTACCCATCGTTGAAAAGGTCAAGGTCTGGCGGAGCGACAGGGACGTCCACCGGATTGATCGGACACTCCAAGCCACCGTACTAAAGAGCGTACCCGTCCGCCCGGTCCTTCTGGAGCAACGCACCCCAACCCTCGGCCGCGACACTCCCGCCAGGACCGTAGGCTTCGAGATACTCCTGCCAGCGAGCGAACGTGGCATCGTCGGAGTCGTAGAGCAGCTCCATGACCTGCCCGTCATTGTCTCCACTCGGGGCGCCCATCTTCGGGTACTCGACCATAAGGTCTTCAGTCGCCCAACCAATCGACGAACCGCGGCTTCGCGCAGAGCCAGCAAGGAAAACCTCGGCCAGCGGATCGGCGACAGTCGTCGTGTCGGTGCGCACAAACGCCACCACCACGACGTCACTGAGAAGCGCCGCGGTGAACTCGGCCGGACGCACCAGCTCCCACTCGACCAGCGTCGGGGAACCTATGGTGTAGTTCGGACGAATGACGAGAGCGAACTCGCTGTTGTTGTTCCCGGCACCGTCGCTCAGAGGCGGCGCAAGATCGAACGAGATCTGACCAACAAACCTGAGCGTGAGGTTGTAGGGGTTTCCAGCCTGATCGCGACCGACGCATTGCATCAGGGAGATACCGGTCAGCTCGTCAGGATCGATGACAATCTGCGAGTTGCCAGCGCCGATGCTGGGCTTGAACCCCTGAATCACACCGCGCGGGGTGAGTGCGGCCTTCCGGTTGAGAGACTCAGAGACGTAAGGCTGACGCCAACGGAGACTGTAGTTGTTGCCGGAGATTGTTCCTACCGTGATGGGCATCCTCTCCTCCTAGAACGTGATCGTCACGTTGTGCTGGATCGCCACCGTCGCCGTCTTGACCTCTTCAGCGAATGTCACGTAGGCAATCATGTCATCATCCTCGTCAAAGATCCCCAGCTCGTAGAAATGCGGGTTGGCACCGAGCCCATCGTCGTTCGCTTCAGGTGCCTCCAGCCGACACTGTACAATGAGATCCGAACCCGACGCAGAGACAAAAGCCGGATCGATCAACTTGCAAAAATAGTAATCCTGCCCGGTGCACGGCGGAGTAACAACCTCTGGACCAAGCCCCCCTCCAAAATCCACGCCGAGGTTCGCGAATCCACCACCGCTTGCGACCAGATCCAGGTAATCGGCATCGAGAAGCGGCGCGGGTGACCCCGGCGCCTGCCCCGCACAGCCGATCTTGAAATGGCTCACTCTTGCATAGGGCGAATGCGGAGGCCCGAGGTTGAAGCCGGGGTACGGAGGGATACGCGAACTAACGCCAGCAGTGCCAGCCCCAAGGTCGTGGATGCTCGCGTACTTCCTGCGAAAGAGGTTCGTGAAAATGCCGTTGCAGGCCATCGATCACTCCTACGTGATGGTGAACGTGAACCTCGTCGTCGCCGGACATGGCAGCGACGCAGAACCGCTCACCCGTATTGTTGCAGGATCGTTCCCCGCAATCAAGCCGGTAACATCAACCCCAGAAACCACGTTCCCCCACCCAGGAGCCACCACGCCCGAGGCAACGCCGCCCATGGCCCACACGATAGCGAAACTCTGGTCACGGAGTTCGAGATTCTGGCTCGCCCCCGGCGGCGCGTAGTTGCCCTGCTGATCGATGTCCATGATGATCGTTACACTCGGATCAGCAAACCACGAGACCACATTCAGCGCGACGCCACCAGCGCACCCCCCGTCCACATACTCGTTGATGACCAACTCATCACAGAGCACCGTGGCAGCACAGGAGTCCGTCTCGATTGCGTCAGCCTCCTCGCCGACCCAATCGTAGTAGTAACAGAACGACGCAACAGACACATTCTCGATCTCCGTCGAACAGTCGGTGATCTCGAACTGAGGAACCTCGACACAATCATGGAACTGAACAGCAAACTCCACGATGCGAACGTGGATGGGTACAAGGGTACGCTTGATCTTCTCGACAAGACGCTCAATAGCCGCCTGCATATCGACACCAAGATCGTAGTAATCGAAAGCCGATGGCGAATCCGGCGACGGTTCAATCTCAACTCGCATTTTGTAAGACCGACAATAACAACAGTCATGCCAGATCTCAGGATAGTAGCGAATCGCAATGTGGTTCCCCAAAAGCGGATCATGCACAGCAGGAGCAGACGCCGAACTGACCAAGACAGTCCACGTACTCGTCGCCGGATCATAGCCGTTCGGAAGACCCGTGCTCACCTCGTCCTCGGCATCGATCCACCAAACAGGATCCTCAAGCGAGGGAGGGGTGCCACCAGACGAATTCGTGCCCTCGTATTCGGTGATACCGAAAACGCCCTTGCGGAAATTGAAAACACCCTTCTGAGGGTTGTTGAGCTGGATCTCCAGCCTCCAAGCCGACGACAATCCGTATGCCGAGAGCACCGCAGCATCGGACACATTCGAGGGATCCAGCTCGTAGACACCCTTCACGTAAGCTGGCGGATTCCACGGCGCTTCCAGGTAGTACCCCTGGACTACATCAAGCCCAAAAGCGAGCGCGTCACTGTAACCGTCCGCCGAGCCATCCTCGTACATCAACGCGTTGTCCACGAGCATCCGCCACGGGACAGAGTCCGGTGGGTCGACCCACGACGGCGGAATCATCCACGAAAGACTACTCTCCCATCTGTAGTATCGAGCATCCGCCGAGATGTCATCGAAGCGAACATACCGCGGAGGCAAATCG
>CAYTDU010000457.1:0-4919 GCA_964436395.1 uncultured Gemmatimonadaceae bacterium
GTTCGTCGTGCTCAGACCAGAATACTCAACCTCTGCAGACGAGCTGAAGGAACACTGTGCGGCTCAACTCGCCTCATATAAGGTTCCAAGAATAATCGAATTCCGCGAAGCTCTTCCCAAAAGCACTGTGCTGAAGATCTTGAGGAGGGAATTGAGGGAAGAGGAACTGGCGAAGGAGAGTTGAGGCGGAGGGAACGGAACGGCAGAGGGAGAGGAGGGAGTGTGCATCCCCGATCGTTCCCATCAATCCGTTCTTTCTGCGCTGCTCCGCTGTGAGCCGATCATTGTCACGCAATCCAAAACACGAACGGCCATTATGATGAGAAAGCTAATCCTGACCCTTGTTGCGCTCGGCACAGCGACGCCGATTCTCGCACAAGCCCCCGACTGGGACGTAGCCGCGAAGTTTACCTGGAGAAACATCGGCCCGGCGAACATGATGGGGCGGATATCGTGCATCGACGCCATGAACGACGACTACCGAACCGTACTCGTTGGTGCTGCATCAGGCGGAGTGTTTCTATCCAGAAACGGCGGTATCACGTTCACTCCTATCTTCGACGACTACGGTAGCCAGTCGATCGGCGACGTCGCCTTCTTCCAGGGTAACTCCAACATCATCTGGGTTGGGACTGGTGAAGCCACGAATCGGAACAGCGTCGGCTGGGGTGACGGATTGTACAAGTCCACCGACGGTGGGGAAACGTTCACCAATATGGGACTCGGCGAGACGCATCAGATCGCCGAAATTGCGACGCACCCTACCGATCCGAACGTCGTGTACGTGGCTGCTTTGGGGCACTTGTGGGGTTACTCCGGCACACGCGGTCTCTACAAGACCACAGACGGCGGCGAGACCTGGGAGGAGCTGACAAACGGCCTTCCCGATAACGAACGCGTAGGAGCAACCGCACTGGCGATTCATCCGGAGAATCCCGACATCGTGTTCGTCGGTCTATATGAACGCCTACGTACGCCGTCCAACATGCTGAGCGGCGGACCGACGGGCGGCCTTTTCAAGTCAACCGATGCGGGTCGGACGTGGCGCAAATTGACCGAAGGCCTGCCGACGGGTGAGACTGGGCAGATCGATGTTAGCATCTATCGCAACAACCCAGACATAGTGTGGGCATACGTCGAGGCCTCAGACGAGTTACCAGAGGATCTATCCATTCCGGGGCCGGGTGTCTACCTGTCCACCGATTGCGGTGAGACATGGACATACAAACACCGGCATAACTCTAGGCCGTACTATCACGGCCGTATACGTGTGAACCCATCAGACAGCAACCTCGTCTACATAGTGGCGCGCGATTACTTCTATTCGACCGATGGAGGCGAGACTTTCGAGCGCGGGCACCCCTGGCGCGGGTCTGGCGGTGACGATCACGACCTGTGGATCGACCCAAACAACAAGAATATCCTCTACACCGCCACCGACCAGGGTGCGTACCTGACAGTCGACAGCGGCCAGAGCATGTTGGCGTTCAACAACATGGCGATCGGGCAGTACTACGCCATAGGCGTGGACATGCGCGATCCGTACTGGGTTTACGGCGGACTGCAGGACAACGGCGGCTGGGGCGGGCCAAGTTTCGCGCGCGACAACCAGGGTATCCTGACTGATCACGTCACGGTCACCAACGGTGGTGACGGATTCCACATGCAGGTCGATCCTACTGATTGGCGCACTCTGTATGCTACTACCCATGTTGGTTACTTCGGCCGTCACAACATGGAGACGTGGGAACACGTTTTCATCACACCAACACCGTACACGACATCGAATTTCTACGATCACTACGATCCCGACTTCGATGAGACGCCAACCAACTACTCAATCAACCCGCAGGAGCGGTGGCTTTGGAGCGACATTCCAAACCGTACCATCAACGGGAACATCCTGCCACCGCAGTTCAGGTGGAACTGGAACTCGCCCTTGGTCATGTCGCCAACCAACCCGCACACGATCTACGTCGGGTCCAGCCACCTGTTCAAATCGGTGGACCGAGGTGACACGTGGCGCATCATCAGCCCGGATCTCACGAGCAACAATTCCGAGGTGCGTAACACGACCAACAGCGGCGGACTCACGAAGGATGCGACCGGTGCAGAGAATAACAACACGATTTACACGATAGATGAGTCGGCACTCAACAGCGCCGTGGTCTGGGTCGGTACAGACGACGGTTTCGTGCAGGTAACTCGTGACGGCGGTGTGAATTGGACAGACGTCACGCCCAACATCCCAGGAGTTCCAGAGGGAACTTGGGTGAGTAGAGTCGAGGCCTCGAAGTTCGCCGAAGGCAGGGCATACGTAACGTTCGACGGCCATTGGCTCGACGACACCACACCCTACGTTTTCAGAACAGAAGACTTCGGGGAGTCGTGGACGAACATATCCTCCAACATACCGGCCGAAAACCCGGGCAACTCAGTCTACACGATCGTCGAAGACACAAAGAACGAGAACCTCCTCTTCGTGGGAACCGAGTTCGGTTGCTTCGTGTCAATCAACGGAGGTGGTAGCTGGAACAAGTTCATGAACGAACTACCACCGGTGGCCGTGCACGATTTGGTGATCCACCCGCGAGACCACGACCTCGTAGCAGGCACTCACGGCCGCAGCATATGGATTGCCGATAACATCACTCCGCTCCAACAACTCACCGATGAGGTACTCGCCTCGCCGCTGCACGTGTTCGATAACCGTGTCGCAACACGTTGGGCAAACAAGTCCAAGGGCCGGATCCAGAGCTTCTTCAAGTTCCGCGGAGGTAACCCGCCGAGCGAAGCTACAATCAGCTTCTATTTGCAGGCGGAGCCGACCGGCCGCGTCCAGGTGGAAATTGAAGATCCGTTCACCGAAAGGGTGCGCACACTCTCACCCGCAGGGGAAGTGGGCATCAATAGCGTATCGTGGGACATGCAATTCCATCCAACCGACGAGGAGATGAACGAACACAGAACCTTCCTCGCAGGCATCCACGAGACAATCACCAGCCTCGTGCGGCGGACTGACCAGGAGAAGATCCTCGACGGAATGCGCAAGGATTTACTTGCGACACAGCGTCAGCCTAACCTCTACAGGGATGGCAAATATCCCGAGCGCGACGACAGCCGTGAGTTATTGCTTCAGCACCTTCGGCTGATCCGCGAAAAGCTCGATGAAGCCAGTTCGGTTCGAGCACTATTCCAGGTCCGCGAGCAACTCCTGGCCTACAGCCACGTCGTGGGCGACGAAGCCTACTTTGGATTCTACGGCGAAGAACTGCGGAACATCGATGCACCGGCGGGGATGTATTTGGTTAGGGTGGAAGTAGATGGATTCAGCGCGATGGGAACCATCGCCGTAAGAGAAGATCCGCTTCGCGAAGGAAGTTGACGGGGAAGGGGCAGGAGAGCTTCAGCTCCTCCGTCTTCCACTTCCTGCCCTAGTCCCCCCTCCACCAACGCCCCAGAACTTTGTACGTTGCTAGGTTCCCAATGCAGTCACTTGGAGACATATCGCAGTGTCCACCGGCATCATCTTTGACATAAAAAAATTTGCAATCCATGACGGTCCCGGGCTGAGGACCACTGTGTTCCTCAAGGGATGCCCGCTGGACTGTTGGGCGTGCCACAACCCCGAGGGTAAAGAGGCACGGGTGAACCTCTTCGTACGCGAAGACCGTTGCACTTTCTGCCGCGATTGTCTCGACGTGTGCGAGCCGGAAGCGATATCACTAGATGCAAACATGCTCCGGGTGGATCGGTCCTTGTGCACGACCTGCGGGCTATGCACAGACGTTTGCCTTCCCGGTGCACTCGCGATTGTGGGACGGAAAGTAACCGTCGAAGAAGTGGTCAAAGAAGTCGAGCGCGACACCGTCTTCTACGACCAGAGCGGCGGCGGGGTAACCTTCTCCGGGGGAGAGCCGCTGTCGCAGCCCGACTTTCTTCTGGAACTGATGCGGGAGTGCAAGGAACGCGACATCTCAGTTGCCGTCGATACGTCCGGACAGGCTCCTCTAGAGTTGGTGAAGACGGTTTCTGAGCTTGCCGATCTTTTCCTTTACGATCTGAAGCTCGTGGACGCGAAGCGCCACGAAGAGTTTACGGGGTCGAGCAACGAAGAAATCCTAACGAACTTGACCTGGGTAGCCCGGAACGGCCCACCCGTCGTAGTTCGAGTACCGCTCTTCGCAGGAGTCAACGACGACGACGAGAACATCTCTAAACTCGGAGAGTTCGTCGCAGGACTACCAAACCGGCCTTCGATAGACTTGCTGCCGTACCATCGTGCCGGTATTGATAAATACATGCGACTGGGGCACGGCTACAGGATGGCGGACGCAGTACCGCCGTCCGATGAGACAGTAGTGGCAGTGACTCAAAAACTGCGGACATATGGATTGACGGTATCTGTGCGAGGCGATTTCAATGGCAATGAGTGAAAGAGTAGAGCGGCTAAGACAGGCGAGTATCAACACGCCCGCAACGCTATCGGCGGAACGGGCGGAACTGATGACCGAATTCTACTCATCCGACAACGGCACCCATTCACCGCCGGTACGACGCGCCCTCGCCTTTCGCCATCTAATGGAGAAGAAACAGCTCTACATCGGTGACGGGGAACTCATCGTCGGCGAACGCGGACCTGCTCCCAAGGAAACGCCTACGTTCCCCGAGATCTGTTGTCATTCGCTGGAAGACCTCGACATCCTCGATTCGCGCGAGAAAGTGTCGTTTGCGGTGAGTGAGGAGGTGCGTACGGCTTTTCGCGACAGGATCATACCGTTCTGGAGGGGCAAGTCACTACGCGACATCCTGTTCAACGAGATGACCGAAGAGTGGAAAGCGGCCTATGACGCCGGACTCTATACCGAGTTCATGGAACAACGGGCTCCAGGCCACACCGTTCTCGACGACAAGATTTA
>CAYTDU010000458.1:0-1589 GCA_964436395.1 uncultured Gemmatimonadaceae bacterium
CGGAGGTCTCGCGCTATTCCTGTCTGCCGTGGGCCTGTATGCGGTTCAGTCGTTCTTGGTGGCGCACCGCACCCGCGAGATCGGAATCCGCATGGCGCTCGGTGCTTTCCAAAGGCAAGTGGCCGGGGCGGTAATGGGACGCGGAGTTGTGCTCGCGGGAGTTGGGATCGTGATTGGCGTGATGGCCGCGTACGGGTCGGCACAGCTGATAGAAAGTCTGCTCTTCGGTGTCGGTGCGCGCGATCCACTGACGTTCATTACGGTTCCCGTTGTGCTGTTGTGTGTCGCGTCGGCGGCCAGCCTCATACCCGCGGCGCGCGCGAGCCGAGTCGATCCGGTGGAGGCGTTGAGGGAGGAGTGAGTACTGCGTTTTCTCATTCCTCCCTCGGAGATCATCCCGTGCGTTGCCTCCAAAGCGCCAGCAATTCTGCTTCACGCTCTCGCGTGATCAGCATCGGAGGATCCGCGCGCTCTTCGTCTGTCAGTGCATCTGAGTAGTACCACTCCAACGTATCCATCGCGGTTTTCGCGATCGGTCGGAAAGTGAGGCCGGCCGCCTTGGCTCTGTCGATGTTGATCCGCTGCGAGCCCAGGTTGTTCCCCGTGGGCAAGACCCAGGGTATCGCGGCTGCCACACCGTGTTCCTCCAAGAAGTCATAGTCATCCACCCAGATCCAGCTGACCTCCGCCGACGAAGTCGCTCTCACTCCGTACACGAACTCTTCCATCGTGATTGGTGATGCGGGGCCTGTAGCATTGAAGACTCCGTGAACATCATTCTCCAGCAGATGGACTATCCATTCGGTCAGATCTCTGACATCTATCTGCTGCACCTGGTCGGTCTTCTTGCCGGGCACGAGGACCTCGCCACCCCTCTGTAGACGCTCGGGCCAGTACGTACCCCTGTGGGTGCCGTCGAGTGGGCCCACGATGTAGCCCGGGCGCACGACGCAAGTGCGTTCTCCAAATACCTTCCGGGCCTCAATCTCCGATAGAGCCTTCATTACACCGTACCATGATGCGATGTCCTTACCTTCCGACTCGTCAACCAATACCAGCTCGGTTTCCTCCTTGATGTCAGTAGTCAGGTACGGGTAAAACACACCTGTAGACGAGATGTAGAGGTAGGTGCCAACCGAATCCCTGAGCAGCTCGGCTGAGTCGCGAGTCCAGTTCTCATTCATGCCGGATGCATCGATCACTACATCCCAGGTGCGACCCCGGAGTGCTTCGAGGTTGTCCTCACGATCACCGATCAGGTGCTCGACGTGTTCGAAAACGTCCTGAAAGAGGCCGGGCTTTTTCCGACCGCGGGTGAATATCGTGACCGAGTGTCCCCGCTCGACAGCGTATCGCACGTGGTGAGGTCCGGTGAGGTTCGTACCGCCCAGAATCAATATGTCGAGCGGTCGAGGTTGCTCTCGCGTGCGCGCAACGCCCACTGCCGCTATCGGAGTAGTGATCGCCGGAGTGTTGCCCAACCCGAGTCCAAGTGCCCCACCCGCTGCTATGCCCGTCTTCAGAAAGCGTCGTCTGCTGGTGTCCATGAGCTGGGCATGGTTGCCCTCCGCGACGATCTTTCCCTCGTC
>CAYTDU010000458.1:1599-2609 GCA_964436395.1 uncultured Gemmatimonadaceae bacterium
GACGTGTAAGTCTGATTTGTGCAAACGTCAAGTCACCATATGGGATACCATGACAGATCCATTTCGAGCGTTAGTCGTAGATGAAGAAGATGGCACTGCCGTCGCGAGCCTCAAGGAGTTGAGCGGGTCCGACATTCCGGAAGTTGGGGACGTCGTTGTCGATGTTGCGTACTCTACTTTGAACTACAAGGACGGGCTCGCAGTAAACGGCAAGGCAAAGGTGCTGCGGTCCTATCCGATGGTACCGGGCATCGATTTGTCCGGAACAGTGATTGAGTCGAGTTCCTCAGCTTTCAAAGAGGGAGATCAGGTAATCCTCACCGGCTTCGAGACCGGGGAGCGCTATTGGGGTGGATACACGCAGAGGAACCGGGTTAGATCGGAAACACTCGTTCGCCTGCCTGTAAGTATGACACTCAAGGAGTCAATGATTATTGGCACCGCAGGGTTCACCGCGATGCTGTCCGTGATGGCTCTGGAGGAGCACGGTTTGAAACCCGGTGGCGGTGAGGTCGTCGTAACCGGTGCCTCGGGCGGCGTGGGCAGCATGGCAGTCGCCATTCTGAGCCAACTCGGTTACGAAGTGGTTGCCTCGACAGGCAGTGCCGACGCGCACGAGTACCTACGATCGATCGGGGCGAGAGAGTTCATTGAGCGAAAGTCGCTTACTGCCCCCCCAAAGCGGCCGTTGGATAGAGGACGTTGGGCCGCTGCAGTGGATGCTGTTGGCGGCGACACTCTAGCGGGGCTGTTGCCTTCTATGGCTCAACACGCGAACATTGCTCTCAGCGGCAATGCGGGCGGCGTGACATTCAATTCGACGGTGCTGCCCTTCATCTTGCGAGGCGTGAATCTCCTCGGAATCGACTCAAACTTCGCGTCAATGAATAGCCGGGAGGTCGCCTGGCACCGGCTTGCAGAGACTCTCCCCAAGGAGGCGTTGGGGACAATAGCGCGGGACGCCTCTCTAGATGACGTCCCGGCGTTGAGCAAGAAGATCCTCAAAGGGG
>CAYTDU010000458.1:2619-4917 GCA_964436395.1 uncultured Gemmatimonadaceae bacterium
CAAAGGGGAAATTCAAGGACGCACTGTGATCGAGCTTTAGAACGCCTTCAGATACGTGAGCTTCATCACCCCGGCCCGGTTCACCCACCTCTCGTCGCGGGGATCCATCAGGTCTCCGCGAAAGTAACCGGTGTTGAGGACCAGAAACAGATCGCTGCCGGGCGTGTGGATCCAGTTGATGCGCACGTTGGCCTGAATGGTCTCCGAGTTATTGTCGTACTGAATGAGGGCGTTTGCGAACAGCTTCCGCGTTACCGCTCCTAGTATTTCCAGTCCGAGGATCGTGGTGGAAAACTCTCCGTTTTCCACCGGCAGGTCAATTTCTCGACGGTCTATGCTCCCTGTTAGCTCGAGGTGTGGCCCGGTCTTCCAGGTCACTCCTCCGCCGTACTGAAACCAGTTGCCATTCCAGTACTCTCCAAAGTGCGTTACTCCGTTGGCCGACAGTGCGCGGGAGTCGTTGGTCCGGAAGAGGATGCCTGCGTAGTTGTATGGGTAGTCACCGGGCGGAAGTTCCACGTCGGCCTGGATCGCCCAGGGGAACTCGAGTCTCTCCCAATGGTGGGTCAACCCCACGAGTATGTAGTTGCCGTTTTGAAAGGTAAGGCTGGGGTAGAAAATCAGTGCGTCTGACTGCTTCACCCCTGCCTGACTCTCGATGTAGTTCGCGACTACCATGAAGGATGCTTGCCTGGCCCAAGTGCTTTCCTCAAACCGTGGGGTCCACGATGCTGTACCACCGTACCGCACCATATCTCGCCGCTGAACGAATCCGAGTGCCGGTTGATAATTCTCGCCGATGTTGGTGTAGTCAGTCGCGACCATAAAGCGGTCGTTGCGAAGCTGTAGCCCTACATACCCGGCCGCAGTACCAGACTCCGCGCCACCATCTTCCCATGTCTTTGAGAACCACCCACCAAAACTGCTACTAGTCAGGAAACGATATCGCAAATCTACACCAGCAACGCGATTGTAGGTGTCCGCGTTTTGATAGTTCGTGACGATTCCGCCGACCGTTGCCCTCGGCCCCACGTCTCCCCTCAACCGCAGTACCATGTTATTGGCGCCGGCAATGCTATCCACGTCGTTGTCGGCCGTCTGAAGGTTCAGGAACCCGATGGAGAATGGTCCGGCCTGACCTGTAAGACGCCCACCTCCTATGATGTCATTTGTCAACCCAATTCGGCGGCTGAAAAATGCTTCGGTCTCACGGCTGTTCCCAAACTGAAACAACTCCGAACGCTCGAGGAAGAACTCTCTCTTCTCAGGGTAGAAGAGGCTGAAGCGAGTGAGGTTGATCTGAACGTTGTCGGCTTCAACCTGAGCGAAGTCGGTGTTGTAAGTGAGATCGGCCGTCATGTTCGGCGTAATACTCCACTTCGCGTCGAATCCGATCTCGTGAGTTGCGGTTGCTTCTGCTTCTGCTGCACGTTTTTGGCTTCCTAGAATGCCGAAAGGCTTCACCTCCACATGTCGTCCGGGTCTCAACCCGTCCAATCCGACTAGCGTTCCGAACTGGGAGGCCTGGTCCATACCACCTTCCAAGGTTCCTGTGTACGACAGCGGAATATGTGGCCAGGTTACCTGTTCGTTTTTCCTTCGTATAGACCTGTAAAAGGCCACACCCATTGGGTCTGCATTCGCGGGATCGAAGCGAATTGTGGTTAGCGGAATGGCCACTTCCAGCTCCCACCCACGCTCCGTTATTCGTGCATCACTTTCAAATACGCCCTGCCACATCCAGTCATCTGGAAAAACCAGGTTCTCATTCGTGAAATGAGCGTCGTCTTGTGTGCCGAATGGGTTCAGCTCGAAGATGTAAGCGCTGCGACGATCGTGGAACGTGTCCAGGGATATGATGATGCGATCGTCCTTGTCTATTCGCCCTTCCCTGTGCAGAATGCTGCGCATGATTCTGTCCGGCTCCGAGTCGAACATGATCATGCCGAAATAGATGGCGCGGTCGTCGTAAGCCACGCGCACTTCTGTCCTCTCTGAAGCAGGCGCACCGTCGACCGGCCAGCGCTGACGGAAACCGCTCACCGGAGGCGCCTCACGCCAGATTGCTTCATCCAAAACACCGTCGATGCGTATGCTTTCGGAAGTTCTGACGGCGCGGAGTTCGGAGACTGGACCATCGGTTTGGGAGAGTGTCTGTGCCTGCGCAAAAACGGAAGGGAATGCGAGAAGCAATGTCGGCGTAGTGAGATATCTTAGAAACGAAACTGCTGTTTTTGTCGATGCTGTCTTGTGCCTCACCGGTTCCCCTTTCATCTCGAGCATGCAATTGGCGTCACC
>CAYTDU010000459.1:0-4908 GCA_964436395.1 uncultured Gemmatimonadaceae bacterium
GTCAACGCCTCAAGTCGCTCTCCCTTGGGTCCCTGATTGGCTAAGAAGAGACTCTTGTACTTTCCGGCAAATGCCGCCCCCATACGGTCTTCTAGGAGACTCGAGCTGCGGACGATCAACGGCGTATCTCCTACAGCGTCCAACACCATTGCCAGCCCCTGTACGATTTCCGGCGGGAACGGGCAGTTTTTGAAAGTCTGAACGATTCTGGGATATTCGAACCGCACCTGATCGATGTCTTTGTATTTCTGTTCAAATACCTCGTTCAGGTTGTTGAACCTCATGAAAGACGCCACGAAGTCGGAGGAGATGTACCAGGTTTTCGGCACCTTTATCTGACCGAGTTGGTTTGTGGGGTCAGCAGATTTTTTGATGGCGTGCCAGGCGAGGAACAGCCCCGTGGCCTTACCTCCAAGTCGTCCAAAACTCTCTGATGCCGAAACGATATGCTCCAGTATGCTCTCAAAATCGTCTATGTCGACTATATGCTTGGCGATGTTTACGAGTTCGAGCTGGTCGGACAGGAGCCTACGTATGAGTGAGACGCGCGTGCCGCGCCTGCTTGCCTCGGGCAGCTCAATTCCCTCTTGGACGATGTGTTTGTAACGACGAATCGCATCGCGGACCTGCGCCAGGGATAGATTCGGGTCCGCGACATCCACTAGGAAACTGAGCTTGTCCTCTTGAATCCACTTCTGGAGGCTCGAAATTATCTGGTCGGGGGGCAGGTGATCACGTGCTATATCGAAGATTTTGCCGCTCAGCGCATCGGACATTACAACCGCATTTTTCGCCACAGGACGATTGTCATCGTCCAACCGCACTTTTTCTGAACGCCCGCGGCCCCGGACTGATGATTCAAGAAGGTCTTCCGCCTCCTCGATTCCCTTCCAGCACAGGTGGTTCAGCATCTTTTGGGTCACGGTGGAGAAGAGATGCCTGTCGGTCCCTCGCAGCATGTTGAGAATGACGCGCCATTCCTCTGTGCCATGCGAGGGCAGCTCTTGGTACACTGATTGGATCTTGCGCGCCAATCCCGTCGTCGCCTCGATAGTGAGGTGGGAACTGAGGCGGTGGGCAATGGTTGTCAACAATCGGGTCTCTTGTGTCAAGAACGGCCCGTCATCGGCATCTGGCTTTTCCTCCGTGTAACAGACAGTGACGGCGCCTACAACCAAATTCCGAACTTTGACGTCCGCACTCTGTTTCCATTTAGTCTCTTTGTACCCCGGAGATTCGAACGACCTGCCCTCGAGAGCGATCTTTGCCACGCACTGGTTAGGATACTGCCACCCTGGAGGAATGGCCTCAACCAAGCCGGTACAAAGGTCTTCGACGCTAATCTCCTCTGTGCCGAAAAGTGCTTCGACATTGTAAAGGCACTCGAGTTCCTTAGCTCTCTCTCTAAGGGACCAAAGCTGTGCGTTATCGTCTTCACTCATGGTGTATGAGTCCTATCCCTCGAGATCCGTCTACCCGCACGACCAGCGGCCTGGGCGACCTGCAGTGTCGCACGAACTCGCTATCGGCTACCGTGGGTTGCTGGTCGAGCCAATTCCAGTCGATGTGGAAGTCCGCCGTGTGTGGCACGGAGAAGTAGCATATCTGGAAGCTAGTGATGTTGTGAAAAAAGTGGGAACCTTGACTTAGTGAGAAATTCATCTCCGGCAGCGTTGCCTCCACGATGGCTTTGGCGCCCGAAATCTGACTGAATTCCACGGGAATACCAGCCTGCGAATCGGTCGTACCCCAGCGGCCGAACCCGATCAGCAGGTACGGTCTGTTCTCTGCTACAAGACGGCGGTTCAAATCTTCGAGGACCCGCGGTATGTGCTGAGTCGCTGTTGCTGAGAACGTTCCTGGCTTTACGTACACGATGTCGCTGATAGTGTCTATCACGCCGTTGCCCAACACCGACTCGGAAGCCACGATGGTGTTAGGGGTCACCAGATTTTCCGGTCGCAACTCCACGCTGTCACGCGATACCAACATCGGACGAGCCTGGAGCAATCCTAATCGTGCGGGCACGCCGTATTTCGGATCTAGTGTAACCGCGAACTCGATCTCGACTTCGCTCTTCATCTCATCCTTGCATCGCTGCAACAGCGTCTTGACTGCTTCGCACAACGGGATCCGCGATGCTTTCAGGATAGGTGCAAAATCGATCAAGCGTGGACCTGTCCCGGAAACGCCCATGAAAATCCTGCCATCCACCGGGTCGAATGTGGATGCGAGAAACCGGAGTGTGTCATCACGCTCGGCGTCCGTCAGGTCTCCCTGGACCAGATATTCCGTCTCCCTGATCGGGTCGTACGCCGGCGGCGCTCCCATGTTCACGGCCCAGAATTTGAGCTGAGTTTGTTCGAGCATGTCTGTTACTGTTTTGAACGGAGGAGCTGCACTGGGATTTGCCGGCGAGAATGACCAGCCGACTCCATCGTCAACGATGGTTCTGCCAAGACCGAGCGCGAGGTCCACGACTCCATTTTCGCGGTCGGCATTGCCAACGGGATAATGGTTGAACGACCGCCCTACTCCGGAGATGTGAGGATAAAATCGGTCGGCAAACCTGGAACCAACTACTTCCTGCAGAACCACCGCCATTCTCTCGTCGGCGGGATCGTGGCGCGTGATCTTCACATATTCCTTCGCATGCTCAAAAAAGGTCGAGGCATACACGAATTTGATGGCCTCCACGAGCTTACGAAAACGTACATCCGGGTCGTGTTGATTGTTGGGGATCATTTTCGTGGCGTACACGCCGGCGAACGGTTCGCGCAGCGCATCCTCCAATAGACTGGAGGATCGCACTGCTAGAGGCGTGTGAACTTGGGCGATGAGCGATCTCAAATCACCGACCAATTGTGCCGGGAGGTCGGCGTGCTGGAATGCGTGTGCCAGGACGTCGTCTCGTGTGTTGGAATTCGCGACCTCGTAAAGGTCATTCTGTTCCAAGAAACGATCGAAATAATCCGTCGCGATTACCGTGAGGGTCGGTATGTTGACTTCAATGTCGGGCGCAATTGCACGGACGCTATCAGACCCGACGATATCCCTAATCGTCACGAGGCCCTGAGCCTTGCCGCCGATTGACCCAGAGCCGATTTTCGTCATCCTCTCGTCGCCCGTGAAGAAACGGCGATCGAAAGCTCCTATCTCACTCGAAGATGAGAACAAGGCCTGCCCCGCAGTGCGTTTGGGATCGCCTCACTTCAAACCCAGCCGCGGTCTCTGCACGCCTGTGCCACGCGACTGATTGCGATGCTGTAGGCGGCGTCACGCATGTTCAGGTTGCGTTTCTTAGCAAGTTGACTGACGGCGAGGAACGCCGAGGTCATTTTTACATCAAGTTTGCCCAACACTTCGTCTTTCTCCCAGAAGTAGTTCATGTTGCTCTGAACCTGTTCGAAATAGCTGCACGTGACACCGCCCGCGTTTGCGAGAAAGTCGGGTATGACCAAGATGCCGCGCCCGCTCAAGACTTGGTCGGCGTCAGGTGTGGTCGGACCGTTGGCGCCTTCAGCGACAATCCTCACACCGTCGCTGATGGAGCCAATATTGTCTGCCGTTATCTGGTTTTCCAATGCAGCGGGAATCAGAATATCAACGTCTTGCTGCAACCAAGCATCGGCCGGGAGAACCTCGTAGCCCATTTCCGCGGCCTTTGTTTTGTCGATACCACCGAAGGGGTCAGTGATCTTGAGCAAAGACTTGAACTCGATGCCGTCCTTTTTGACGAATGAATAGGATGCCTGATCGTGTTGATCCCAACAGGACACACATATGACTTTACCGCCGATCTGTTCGTACAGTTTGATGGCGTGCTGGGCCACGTTGCCAAAACCCTGGACGCTTGCAGTTGTGTCTTCGGGTTTTATGTCCATTTCCTTTAGCGCCTCACGAATGGTGAAGATCACACCGAAGCCGGTTGCCTCAGTACGACCCAACGAGCCGCCCATACCGACTGGCTTTCCGGTGATGAAGCCCGGCAGTTTGGCGCCTCTCACCGTTTCGAACTCATCCAACATCCACAACATGTGTTGCGCGTTCGTCATGACGTCGGGTGCTGGAACGTCAACCAGTGGACCCAGATCTCTGGACAGTTGTCGGACCCAACCGCGACAGATCTGTTCCTGCTCTCGAGCGCTCAAGTTGTGTGGGTCGCAGACCACCCCACCCTTGCTTCCTCCGAGCGGTATGTCCACTAATGCGCACTTCCAGGTCATCCACATCGCCAATGCCCGGACCGTATCGACCGTCTCTTGTGGATGGAAGCGAATGCCCCCTTTTGCCGGTCCCCGTGCATCGTTGTGTTGCACTCGAAATCCCTGGAACACTTTGGCTGTACCGTCGTCCAGGTGGATCGGTATTCTGAATTGGTACTCTCGTATGGGGTGACGCAGTAGTTCTCTGGTAGCATCATCCAGATCGAGCATGTCCGCGACTCTGTCGAACTGGGCTTGCGCCATTTCATAAGGGTTGAATGAGCTGGTCTGCATCTTCTTTATCCTCTCGATATTCTTCGATCGCATGAACGTTTTGTGTCACGTAATTTACTACAGATGGTGTGTCGTCCCGTGTTATTTGCTCCGTGGGTGGGTATTGGGGGGCGCTACTTCAGGTTTCGCAACCGCCTGTTTTCGAAGACTCCGGGCACGTTGTCGTCGAGTCGGCGCAGACGAAAAACCCCCGGTGGTGCACCGGGGATCAGAATGCGGATATTGAGGTACGGTAGCGATTAGCTGCTCGAGCCATTCCATCGTTCAATTCCCAAATCATCGCGGCAGATTTTTCTGAGCGACATCTTACGTCAACGGGTTTCGCTCAGACATTCGCAGATGTTTGTAAGGAGATAGCGGTTTCTACGTATCGCCGGACACTCCGGTGTCGGGCTTTCAGGTTCGTAGG
>CAYTDU010000460.1:0-4904 GCA_964436395.1 uncultured Gemmatimonadaceae bacterium
CCCGTTGGCACATGTGCAGAGCAACGACCCTGCTGTTCATTTCGAACTTCCTGCCCCTCAAGGTACGGCCGTATTCGCAGGCCAGCGGCTTGGAGAGAGAATCGAAGGCAGTTTCACCCAGGCGGGATACGAGGGGACGTTTTCGATAACGCGTTCAGAGACGGTTGCAGAGGCGCCCGCACCAGAAGATCCACCGCCGTACGTTGAGGAAGAGGTGGTCTTCACAAATGCTGACATCACGCTAGCCGGCACACTAACGGTTCCGCCGTCAGGTGGACCGTTCCCGTCTGTTGTGATGATAACAGGGAGTGGTCCACAGAACCGGGATGAGGAACTCTTCGGATTCAAACCGTTCCGCATTATTGCTGACCATTTCACCCGCAACGGGATTGCTGTGTTGCGTTATGACGACCGCGGCGTAGGCGGATCTTCGGGCAGCGTTTCAGAATCCACGAGCGAAGATTTCGCCGGAGATGTTATCGAAGCCATGAGGTTCCTTCAGGCACGCGATGATATCGAACCGAACGCCATCGGACTGCTCGGCCACAGCGAAGGCGGAATTGTCGCACCGATTGCTGCGGTTAGGTCTAACGCTGTGACTTTCATGATCCTAATGGCCGGAACATCAGTAACAGGCGAGGAGATTCTGCTGGAGCAGGGCGAGGCTATCCTGCGCGCGAACGGTGCTGGTGCGACTGAGATCCAAAATCAGAAGGATATGCAGGCTCGCATGTTTGAAGTTGTCAGAACGGGTAGAGGCTTGGAAGAGTTGGAGGCGGATGTTCGCCGGCAGGTACGTGCAGAAATCGAATCGCTCCCTCCAGAGCAGCGAACTGCAATCACCGATGTCGATGCAGCCGTCGAATCTCAGGTGAGAGGACAGCTGGCATTTGTTGGGTCTACTTGGTTCGAATTCTTCCTGGACCACGATCCCGCCACGGCTCTCGAGAAGGTGCACGTACCGGTGCTAGCGCTGTTTGGGGAACTTGATGTTCAGGTGCCGCCCGCAGTGAACGTCGGCCCCTTGGAAGCTGCGCTTGAGAGGAGTGGGAATGATGATGTCACGATTCACACGTTTCCGAAGGCAAATCATCTGTTCTTGACGGCTGAGACGGGAAGCCCCAACGAGTATCCGAGCATGGATAAGGTCTTCGTGCCGGGGTTTCTCGAGATGATGACGGAGTGGATTCTGGAGAGAGTGGGTAGTGGGTAATCCGTCTATGCTACTTTCTCCACGCTCTTTGCGGTGTCGAGCCACCCGGCCACGTGCAGCTGATCCGGGGCCCGCGTCAGCAACGATACAGCAACAAACACCGCGAGATTGGCGATCAGACCAGCCAAGCCTTCGTGCAGTCCAAACGGTCTCCATTCGGGTCGGAATACCAACAGCCCAGTTACGCTTATGCCAACCAGCAGGCCTGAGATCACGCCGGCCGCAGTTGCCTTTCGCCAGAAAAAGGCAGCGTACACCGGCTGGGCTAACTGCACCACTCCACCGTAAGCCAAGAGCAATATTGCGACCAGTGAGAGTTCGGTGTCGAGCGCAATGATATAGGCTACTACCCCAACCACCACAGCGACCCATCTGATCACGGTGCGTTTCGTGTGTTGATTGATTGAAGTGTTACGAGCCCCTGAGTACACGTCTTCGACCGCGATTGAGGCCGCCCCATGCACGAGTGCATCTCCGGTGGACATCGATGCAGCGAGGGCACCTGCGCAAAAGAGCCCAACGACAATTGCCGGCAGCCCAGTGGTCAATACGATGTGCGGCATGATCGCGTCGGCGTTCTCCGGTGCGGATCCGTACATGACCCCGGCGAATCCAACCAAGAACAGCGGAAACAAGAAAAGCGCAAACGAAGGAAAAAGAACGACAGTCCGTCGAATGGTGTTATCGTCTTTTGCGGCGAACGCCTTCATGAAAAGGTGCGGCCACATCCAAACACCAATAGCAGATATCAATACTGCAGATGAGTAACCGACCGGCGTCCACCGGTTGCCGGCGCCATCCAAACCTGGAACCGTCAACAATTCAGGTCTCAGCGCTTCCAGTTGCTCGAACATAGGCCCGATTCCGCCGTACAGCTTGTACGGTATGTAGAGGCCAAGCGTCCATGCGATTACTACCATGAAGACGCCTTGGAAAACGTTCGTCCAACCAACACCCATCACGCCGCTGTGCCACACGTACGTCAACACGATTCCGTACGCGACGGCGGCACCGATAGGGCGCGCAATTCGGCCGTCGGTGACTTGTTCGAGTACGATACCGGCGCCGCTCATCTGCAACGTGACATACGGGACAATCGCGATTACACTCACTACGCCGGCTACAACGGCTACCCAACGATTTTGGAACCGATGTGCGAGCATGGACGCCTGCGTGACATAGCCGTGTTTCCGTCCCACCCTGGCAGCCCAAGGCCCGATCGCAAAATAGGGCGCTACGCCGAGTGTCGAGTAAGCAAGTATGTAGAATGCCGCTGACCCACGACTGAACACCCATCCCGGACCTCCGAGGAACGCGAATGCCGAGAACATCGTGGCGCCCGCGATGAAGTACATCACTACCGCGCCAAAATCTCGATCACCGGCGACGTAACCGGCGACAGTGTCGGACCCGCGTTTGCCGGCACGGATACCTACCATCAAGTTTGTGACCAGGTAAAGAGCCACGACCGTTACGACGAGGCGCCAATCCGTCATTCGCGGAACACCTTGTCGAGGAATCCCAATACGCACAGTGCTCCGATGAGCCACGCGATATACCATGCGAAAACGAACGGTATCCCAAACACGAACGGCCTTATGCTGTTGAATGGGATTATGCCCGGAAACGTGAGTGCGATGGCCATGGCCACGAAATAGACGATCGCGATCCAGGTGGCGGTGCGTTTGATTCGAATGCTGCCCTGCGATGCGTCAGGCATGGGACAAATGCTAATGCAGGGGCCCGTGAGTGCGCTAGATGGAGCGGCAGCTTGGGAGGTATATGCGGCAGGCTTATCATCAATGTTGCGGTTCTTGTGAAATACGAGGCAAACCATGACTGACTTACAAATCAACGGCGACCGGCTGCACAACAATCTCAAGCAATTGGCGCATATAGGACGAACAGCAGACGGCGCAATCAGCCGCGTTGCTTTTAGCGACGCGGACATTGAGGGACGAGTGTTCGTCAAAGAAATGATGCAGCGAGCGGGGCTCTCTGTTCATGTCGACGCTGTTGGCAACATCCTCGGTCGACGTGATGGAATGGATGGAACGCTGCGGCCGATCCTCATGGGTTCTCATGTCGACACGGTGCCGAATGGTGGCGCATACGATGGTGCGCTGGGGGTGTTGGGAGCAATCGAGGTGGTGCAGTCACTTGCGGAGAACCAATACGAGACTCAGCACCCGATCGAGGCGGTGGCGTGGTCTGACGAGGAAGGCGGGCTGTCCGGCAGCCGCGGGTTCGTAGGAGATCTGAGCGAAGCTGAACTCGACCTCGCGGTTCCTGGTGGGTTCAGATTGGGTGAAGGTATAAATCGCGTCGGTGGAAATGCTGAGCGTGTCGGTGACGCTACAAGATCACCGAGCGCAATTGCCGCGTACCTCGAATTGCATGTGGAACAGGGCGGAAAACTCGAGGCAGAAGGAATAGACATCGGTGTGGTCACGGGGATCGTTGGGATTCGTCACTACGCAGTGACACTCACGGGCACGCCCAACCATGCCGGCACAACGCCCATGGATCAGAGGAAAAATGCGTTGTTGGGCGGGTGTGAGTTCGTGTTGGCGATCGATCGGGTGATAAGGTCGATCAAAGGCACCCATGTTGGCACCGTGGGGGAGTTGACCGTGCAACCGGGGGTTCCAAACGTCATACCTGGTGAGGTTCAGCTCACTGTGGAACTCCGCGATCTCGGAACTGAGAAGGTGGAACACATCTGGAGGATCCTCACATCCGAACTGGAAGTGTGCGCGGCGAAACATGGCGTCGTCTCCGATAGTGCAATCGTCCACTCAGTGACCGGAGTGGTCACGGATCGCGGTATCCAAGACGTCATTACGGCAGCAGCATCCGGGTTGGGCCTGTCCAACTGTCTCATGCCGAGCGGAGCGGGCCATGACGCACAGAATCTCGCCAGGATCGCGCCGACGGGGATGGTATTTGTACCATCTGTGGGCGGGGTCAGCCACACGAGGGATGAGTACACTACTCCTGAAGATGTGGAGCATGGGACCCAGGTGTTGCTCGAAACCCTGTTGCGAGTGGACAAGGACATTGGCCATGGAGGTTGACTGCACTCGGTGTAGCTGATATGCTAGCGATACTTGTTGATTAGTGGTCCATTTTTGACGGATGATTGACGCTGCAATTGGCATGTTGAGTTGGGTGGCTGTGGTCCTTTTCTGATCCCAACTGTGAGTTGGTCATGACTGTAAGTCTCGATCATCGTGAGTTGTACAGGCTCCCGTGGAATTTCGCAGACAATTCCATAGCCTGGCTCGAACCTACCGCGAAATGCAACCTCGCGTGTGAAGGCTGCTACAGGGCGAACGTCAACGAACACAAGTCTCTGAGAGAGGTCGCGGCCGATCTAGACGTTTTCGAGCGTTACCGCAGAGTCGACGGGGTCTCCATTGCGGGTGGCGATCCTCTAACACATCCAGAAATCATTGAAATCGTCAGCATGGTCGCCGCACGTGGGTGGAAGCCGGTCTTGAACACCAATGGCCTGGCGCTCAACGAGGAATTGCTGCGCGAACTGAAGGCAGCAGGGCTGTTCGGTTTGACCTTCCACATCGACAGCAAACAGAGGCGTCCCAAGTGGAAGGACAAGAATGAGCTGGAACACAACGAACTCAGGTTGTTCTATGCCGAGATGGCGGCACACGTAGGAGGCCTTTCGTGT
>CAYTDU010000461.1:0-4902 GCA_964436395.1 uncultured Gemmatimonadaceae bacterium
GGTTGGGTTCCAAGGTCGTGAAGGGGTAGTCGGCGATCTTCGGCCGAGCTGCAGACAACACTGAGAGGAGCGTACTTTTACCAGCGTTGGGCTCGCCGAGCAGACCAACGTCGGCGATCAGCTTGAGCACGAGCTCAATATGCCTGCTCGCCCCTTCTTCACCCGGTTCCCATTCACGTGGAGCCTGGTGAGTGGGGGAAGCGAAAGCGGCGTTACCGCGGCCGCCGCGCCCGCCCTTTGCCACGCACAACACCTGACCCGCTTCAGTGAGCTCGCCGATAAACTCACCGGTCTCAGCATCTCGAATTTCGGTGCCGGGTGGCACGTTTAGCCATTCGTCGGCACCCGACTTGCCTGTCTTGTTCGACCCTTGGCCGTGGGCGCCACGTTTTGCCTTCCAGTGGGTGCGATAACGGTAGTCGAGTAGCGTGCGAAGGTGGCGGTCGGCCTTCAGGTATACGCTGCCGCCTCGCCCTCCGTCTGCACCGTCAGGCCCCCCCTTGGGCACGAACTTCTCCCGCCTGAACGACACGCAACCAGAACCGCCGGTTCCTGCCGTAACGCGTATCTTTGCGCGATCTATGAATGTCATAGCGCGTGACCTGCGCAATCACCCAACAGGTCGGAAAAGTGTCTCATATCATCCATGGCCATTTACTCTGCATCAAACGACGCTACCTGTCCAACCCAATCAGCGCATCCTTGACCCAAAAAACGCGAACACGAAGGACCAGTCCAAGTTGTAGTGTATGTGTATGGTACCCGTCAGGGTACTCCCGAGCAAAGCCCCGCAACGCTCTAAGTCGTTACGGGGCTTTGTTTTACAGATGGGCGATGGCAGATTCGAACTGCCGACCTCTGGTATGTGAGACCAGCGCTCTAACCAACTGAGCTAATCGCCCGATTGAGCGACTGAGTGCGCCGTTACAGGCCGTACCTCACTCGCACACCCATCTTAACCAGCTACATCCCCATCCGGAAGCGGACGTGGGCCAAAGCCTCAGCAGGCTTTGTGGCGATGTTTCTCCTTGTATTCGACCAGGCACTGAATTCCCTGACCGTATTGCAGTGTCTTGAAGCATTGGCTGCACGAGACACACAGCGATCGCGCATTCTGCCCGGACTTCCAACGGTTGACGAGACCCGGTTCGCGGATCAGCGGGCGTGCAATGGCAATGAAATCGACGTCGCCCGAAGCCAGAGCTGCGTCGATCACCTCAGGAGACCTAAAACCGCCCATACCAATGACGGTGCAGCCGACCTCCTTCCGTACCAACCGTGCGAGGTCCATTAGATAACCTTCGTCTTCAGGCCTCTTGATCCGCACACGCGCGGGGCCCTTCCCGCCCGACAGAGCTCCGCCCGCGCTGACCTCAATACCGTCGATCCCCTTCTCGTCCAGTTTGGCTGCCAACGGGAGAGAGTCCTCCGGAGTCGTCGATCCCTCGACAAAATCGTCTATGTTGAGCTTGATGAAGACCGGGAGATCACCAGCATTCGTGCGAACCGAGTCGTATACCTCGAGGCAGAATTTCATCCGCCCCTCGAGCGAGCCACCGAATTCGTCCGTTCGTTGGTTCCACAACGGTGAGATGAACTGGCTCACGAGATATCCGTGGGCACCGTGGATTTGAATCGCGTCGAAACCGGCTTCGACCGAGCGCCGCGCCGCGTGACCGAAGTCTTCGATGATCTTCCAGACCTCTTCGTTCGAGAGTTCTCTTGGCATTCCGAAGATGCGATGGTCGACCGCGCTCGGCGCAACCGGAGTCTCGCCACCAATCATGTCGGGATTTGTCTGGGGGCCGACGTGCACTATCTGGGTGCTGACCTTACCACCGGCTTCGTGGACAGCGTCGGTAATTCGCTTCATTCCGGCGATGTATTCGTCACCGTGGATCGCGGTTTGGCCGGGTTGCTGCCGACCGTTGGGCTGGACGTAGCTGTAACCCAGGATGATTAGCCCCACGCCGCCTTCGGCCAACGCCCGAGAGCAATCGACCAACGGGTCGGTAACAAAGCCGTCTTCGTCGGCCATCCCTTCCCAGACGGCGGAGCGCATTATTCTGTTTGCGAGTTCGAGATTCCCGAGCTTCCCCGGCGTGAACATGTCCGTCATGGTTTCCTCATCTGCTTGGAAAAAGTGCCTTGAGGATACCAACGATTGTTCGGCGCTGCAAAGCTCAGTTTCTTGATGGCTTTGTGGCTTCGTGTTCACGTGGCTTGTCTTTCGAACACGCCATCACTGATCGTTCGAGTACCTCGCGACAAACCTCTACGCGGACCGGTTTGGCTAGGTAGTCATCCATACCGGCATCCAGGCAACGTTCTCTGTCACCTTCCATCGCATTTGCCGTCATCGCGACAATCGGAGTATGAGAGTCACCATTTTCGCGCTCTCGGATTTGCGCGGTTGCGGCATACCCATCCAGTTCGGGCATCTGGCAGTCCATGAACACCACGTCGTATGGCAGCTTCGACCACATGTCAACCGCTTCTTCTCCGTTGGCCGCCACGTCCACGACGCAACCGAGCTTCTCGAGCATGCGTTTCGCGACCTTCTGATTCACGATGTTGTCTTCCGCGATTAGAACGCGAAGCTCAGGTGCATCAGCTCCTTCCGTTCTTGGCGTTTCCGCTGCGGCACGAGCCTCGGCAACCGAGTGTCGCGTGACCAGACGCACGTCCATACGTCCTGACTTGGCGTTCGCCCAAACCGTTGCCAACACGTCTCGCATCGTTTCAACGGACGTTGTCTTGGTCAAATAGCCGGCGAAGCCAGCCTTCTCCATTCTCTTGGCATCTCCAGGCTGGCCGGCACTCGTGAATAGCACCAGTGCGGTATCCGCAATCAGCTCATCCGCTTTGATTAGTGCGCCGAGTCGCTCACCGTTCATTTCCGGCATCTGGAAATCGAGCACTGCAATCGCGTACGGATCCCCAGCTGCCTCGGCGGCCCGCAACATCGTAAGTGCCCCTGTTCCTGACGAAGCGACGTCCGGTCGCATACCCATGGCCTTCAGCTGTTCGCAGAGAATGCGTCGATTCACCTTCAAATCATCCACGGCGAGGATACGCAAATGGCCGAGGTCAACATCCGGCACCGGGCCGGAGCTGATGGGTTCCGAGCGAGCGAGGCGAAGCGTGAACCAGAACACCGAACCCTCGCCGAGTACGCTCTCCACCCCGATCTCACCGCCCATCAGTTCTACCAGACGTTTGCTGATGGCGAGCCCCAGTCCAGTACCACCGAACTTGCGAGTTGTGGAAGCGTCTGCTTGGCTGAATGATTTGAAGAGTCTCTCGCCCACCTCCGGATCAATCCCAATTCCGGTGTCGTGCACCAGAATCTTGACGGCGGCCTCTTCTCCATTCGAAGGCAATCCTCGCACCTCTATTAGAACGTGTCCTTCATTCGTGAACTTGATGGCATTCGCAGCTAGATTCAGGATTACTTGACGTATACGGCCGGCGTCGCCAACGAGGTGCCTGGGGGCATCAGGGTGGTATTGGAGTGCGAGTTCAATACCCTGTTGCGAAGCCCTTGGTGCCAGCAAGTCCGCCACTTCGGAAACCGCCACTTGTAGGTCGAATGGAATCGGCTCGATCGCCAATCTGCCCGCCTCGACCTTCGAGAAATCCAGGATGTCGTTGATGATGCTCAACAACGCGTCTCCGGAAGCCCGGATCGTCTTGGCATAATCAAGCTGTTCAGGACTGAGTTCCGTATCCATTAGCAGTTGGACCATGCCCAGTACACCGTTCATAGGCGTACGTATTTCGTGACTCATGTTGGCCAAGAAATCAGACTTCGACTGAGTGGCTTGCAGTGCAGCTTTGTGTGCCCGCGCCAACTGCAGCTGAACCTGCTTCCGCTCTTTGATCTCCCGCTCGAGCTCAGCGGTTCGCTCACGAATGCTCTCTTCCAAGAGGTTTGCCCGCACTCGGATTAGGCGAGTGCGGTAGCGATGTATCCCCCAGATTCCCATGAGAATGCAAAGCACCGAGAAGGCAACGAACCACCAGGTCATCCACACGGGCGGTAAGACCCTCACCTGCACGGCAGTGCCCTCTTCGTTCCAGACGCCGTCACCGTTAGAAGCCTTTACCCGGAAGGTGTAGCGTCCGGGAGGGATGCTGGCGTAGGTTGTGGAACGCCGCGTACCTACGGGGATCCACTCATCGTCGAGGCCTTCCATCATGTAAGAGAACTCGTTCTTGTCCGTTGATGCGTAGAACAAAGCCGTATACACGAATGTGATCGCACGATCGCGGTACGAGAGGACCAATTCGTCGGTTTCCGCGATCGACCGGGTGAGAACCATTCTCCCATCCTCGTTCTCGCCGATCGGAACCGACTTGCCATATAACTGGAGGTCCGTGATTGCCACCGGCGGCACCCGTGGGTCGTCTCGAATGCTGTCAGGGAAAAAGGCGTTGTACCCATTGATCCCGCCGAAGAAGATTTCGCCGTCAGCGCTCTTGTAGTAAGCACCACCGTTGAACTCATTGCTCTGGAGACCGTGGCTCACATCGAAGTTTCTAAACACGCCGCTGGCCGGATTAAAACGAGACAGGCCGGAGTTATGGCTCAGCCACAAATAGCCGGAGTCATCCCCCACGATACCGTATATGGTGTTATTGGGAAGTCCGTCAGCCTCTCCGTAGTTCAAGAACTCGCCGGCAGAAGGATCGAACCCGTCAAGCCCTCCACCGTTTGTCCCGATCCATAGTACTCCAGCTCCATCTTCATGGATCGTCAAGACGTGATCGTTGCTGAGGCTGTTGGCGACGCCGCGCTCGGCAGTGAAGCGAGTGAAGGTGCCTGTCTCCCGATCGAGCCGGTTGAGCCCTCCTCCGAACGTACCAACCCAGAGTTCTCCAATTCGGCTTTCCAGCAGT
>CAYTDU010000462.1:0-4900 GCA_964436395.1 uncultured Gemmatimonadaceae bacterium
ACTATGCTACGCCTATTAGAGATGCTCTGTTCGGCAGATATCGAATTCGCGTACAGTCTTCGCCTATCCTAGTTCAGCCCAAGGCTTACTACCAGTACCCTGCCCCTTATCTCGTTCAGCCTCCTCCGATCCTAGTACAGCCCGAAGCATACATACTTCAGCCGAAGCCGAGGGTTTATAGGGGGTGGTAATATGAGATGCTTTTTTGTATTGATTTTGCTAGGGATTGCGACTTTAGCCCCTGCGGCTGAAGTAGTTTGGGAGGAGTGCAATCAAACGCTGAAGGAAGGGGCTTACGCTACCGCCCGATTGATTGGAGACATGGGTGGCGGTATGCGATCAGTAGCATCATGCGTAATAATCGAGTATCGCGAAGATACGGGGATGGCCGTAGCGTGTGCTCACCAGGCCAGAGAGGAGCGAGCGTGGTACGTTTGGCCTGTTTACCACGAGCAGATGTATCAAGCTACGTTGGTGCATAAGCTTCGTGAGTCTTATACATGGTCTGCGGATTTGGCAGTCTTTACGTTTAGACCAACGGAGCCAGTGTACGTTGCAAAACTAGCTGAACGAAGCCCTCCAATAGGAACTCCAGCACAGATACGCGGTTTCCCTTTAGGGACGACTCGGCAGCAGGCTAAGGATTATCGAGTTTCTGCTGTCGGATCGCAGAGTATTTCGATGTCAGGTCCAGCCCAACAGGGAGATTCAGGTGGGGCTGTCTTTGATAGGAGCACAGGTGAATTGATCGGGATTGTTTCTTGCACGAGTCCATACGACTCAATGGCAACGAACGTTGAGACACTAAGGGACATGCTTACGAGGCATACGCAATGGGGCAGGAGCCCTGGCGGCAGTTCGTCGCCTTCGCCCAGTATCAGTGACCTACCTTCCCCACAGCAACGCACCCCGATTCAACGTGGAGATGTACCGATAACTCCAAGTCAAACGCCGCGGTGCAACATCGACTATGACAAGCTGCTGGAGATGCTCGCAGCGGACGAGCGATTCAAACCAAAGACAGGACCACGAGGACCACAAGGACCACCAGGAGAAACTGTTGTAGGTCCTCCAGGCCCTGCTGGCGCAGATGGAGCCAACGGCACGGACGGCATCAGCGTAAGCGTAGAGCAGGTCCGGCAGATGGTCCGCGAAGAAATGCCAGAGGTCAACCTGGACGAAGTGGCCAAGCAGGTAGAGGAACGATTGCCACCGATCTACATACCGAACCAAGACGCTTCAGGCAACACAGTGAGGCGAGAGATCCGGCTGGGCGATACGCTGCCGCCGCTACATATTCGCAAGGGCATCAAGAATCCAGACGGCAGCTACGGTGAGATAGTGTCAGAGACGCCAGTGTACCTGGGAGAGTCTGCGACGTTCTGGTACTTCCCGAACGAGGAGCAGAAACTACACAAGGAATAACGCTTTGGACGTTCCGAGGCAAGCGATAGAGTGAGAGCATAGGGAGCGTAACCCATGCCACCAGTCTCAATTGACATTCCCGGCAGTACCGGGGGAGGAGAAGATGAAATGGCGAGTGTAGTAGACGAATCAGTTCACGTTGCCGCGATCACCGGCCTGTCGGCAGAGACAGCGGCGGCCAGTGGACGGCGTATCGCCCGAGCCGATCAGCTCCAAGGCGATGCCGACCGGATGTGGGCAGTTCACATGACAACGCCCACGGTCATGGCAGGGATGGGGTTCCGAGTGGCTCAGCAGTCCGCAGGCTGGCCCGCTAACACTGGCACTGGCACAGGCGGCGGCTAGTCATGGTAACGCCCAGTGAACACGTCAATCGGATCTTGGCTGAGTCTGCTGGTCGGATAGCAAATGCCGATCGGCAGGCCGCCGAGGCCGACGTGGCTTTCGCGGATGGCAAGTTCGCGGAGTACTGGACCAAACGAGCGGAAGAAGCGGAAGCACGAGTGCATGAGTATTACCGAAAATTATCAGGCCAGGACTCCGCTGGAGGAGATAGCGAAGCGGACGAGTGAAGCAGGAGGTGGTCTTGCAGCCGCTTCGTCTGCTGTGGCGTTGCGAAACTTCGTAGCGAATCAAAATGCTCATCGTGCCCGAGTCAAAGACTCGCACGTAGCGGGGATGCAAACTCTAGGTTTGGAGCCTGAAGACATGGCTACTCCCGGAGAAGACGTAATGGGCGATATCATCGTGACTGGTGACATTTACGGAACAACGCCCGACGGCTTGTTTTCCAAGAAGCAGTCACAACCACAAGTCCAACCTCAACCTCAACCTCCGCCACAGCCCCAACCACCCGTCAACACGGAACAGCCGGCCAGTTCGTCGCCCATGTCTACAGCGAAAAAGATCGGGCTGGCTGCCGCTCTCGTTGCAGCGGGGGCTGGCAGTGGTGGTCTGGCTACATCTTTGCTGCGCCCGTCAGGCTCGACTGAGCCAGCGACAACAGTGGCAGACGATCGGCCAGACCGAATTGGAGACTTTGAAATCATGAAAGGGCCAGCACCCGACTGGCCGGAATGAAAGGACAAGCATGACTCATAGTGCAACATTTGGCGTGTCGGTAGTGACCGATGTAACTGTGTCGTTGTCGCTGCGGCAGAGCGATGATCCAGATTGGGGAGCGGACTATACGCTTGCCTATCGAAACGTGAAACCGGAGGCAATCGAGCATGTCCGAAAGGTTGTTTCGGAAGCGGTCTTCAAGCTCGGGCAAGGTCTGCCGGTAGAGACGCTGAGCGACGGTCGTATCGTGTTGAAGGGTGGATTGGACGAGATCAACGCGGCCAATCAAATAGGTGTCGCTATAGTCGAGCAGCTTGCAGAGTTCGGTTTTCAGAAGGCGACGGAGAAGGGCATTCCGACGCCCAAGAGTGAGAGCACCAAAAAGCTACGCAAGGGCTGATGCACGCTCATGTCGAGTGGAAATGCGAGCATGCGGGAGTGATGCGACTGTACGAAGACGGCTGCAATTTCCAGAACCGAGACCCCTACATGGCAGCCGTCTTCGTGTTTCGCAAAGGAGAAGACACGGTTGAGTTGTCAGGTTGGACCACGAAATCGACAGGCGACATCTACAGGACGTTTCGCAAGGCTTTGGTTGCTGAGGGATTTGACTGGGTAGAGTGGGACAGGTCGCAGGCACGACACAAGCGTCACAAGCTAAGGACGTAAACATGGCCGAAAGAATTTTCGCCAATCCATTTTTGAGCGCATGCGTCTTGGTTGCTGTTTTAGTGATCGGGTTCGTGATCATTGCGGTTGCAGACCAATGCATAGACCATGAGTACCGGCTGCGTTCGTTGGAATGCGAATCTTACCGTCTCTCGTTGGAAGCGACAGAGAGAAAGTTGGACTCGAAACGGCACGAGTTGATGCTCCGGAATATCGACCGTGACATTCGACTCGATGACAGCGGGGCGTTGTTGGTCGATGGGCAAGTCGTGTATGACATACCAGTTGCAGTGAAGCTAGGGGAAAATAGGACAGCGAAGCGGAGTGAATCGCAGTGATAATCCTACGACCCAACATAGCGTTTTTGGTTTTGGCAGTAATTCTGCTAGTAGCGGTTCGCTCAGTAGCCGACGAGCGTTCCGAGTGCGAACGTCTCGCTCCAAAGTACGAGGCGGAAACGGAGGTAGTGCTGTTCGACCAGACCCGAGTGGATCTACTGAATGACGAATACGCCATCGAAGTAGACTGGTCGCGCAAGTGGGCCGAGGCGGTAGGTCAATCGCTATACTATGCAGCCGTGACAGGCCGGAAGCCGGCGGTGATTCTGCTGGTGAAAGACGCGACGGCGGAGCGACGGTATGTATATCGCTGTCTAGTGAGCTGTGCGAGAGCGGACGTGAGTTTGTTTGTGGAGCAGGCTGATGAGTGACTCCCAGACATACAAGCTGCTGTTCTACCGAGGGAGCTGCCTAGTTCGATGGCAGACGCGGAGCAAGTATGGGCATGTGGCGGTAAAGGCCCCGGATGGAGCCGTGTACGAGGCTCTGGCAAATCGTGGTATCGTCTGTTGGCCGCACGGTAGGCCAGACGAGTGCTTGGCAGACGCATTTGAGATCACTGTGTTGGCAGATACGGCCGAGCAAATTGAAGACTGGTTGAAAGACCAAGTTGGTAAGCGATATGACTGGCTAGCACTATTGAGATTTATCAGCCGACGTAGGTGGTACAACAACGACAAATGGTTCTGTTCAGAGTTGGCGTTTGCGGCATTCGAGCAAGCGGGCGTCCACTTTCTGAAGCGTTGCGAACCGTGGGAAGTTAGTCCCGGCAGGCTAGTGCAATCACCTGTGTTTTGAGAGCAGCACCATGACTGATGTGAACTACGTGACAGAAGAAACCTGCAAGGCGAAGCACGACGAAACAAAGCGAGGCATCTCGCTCAACCGTTGGTGTATCGTGTTCATGTCAGGATTGATAGCGGTGTTCGTAGGGGCTGTTTCGTGGGCCGCGATAATCGGCCATGCGGTAGATAGTAGGCAGAAAGCCCACGAGTCGTACCACTCGGCTAGAGATAAATCCATTGACGAGATGTTGAAAGAAATCAAGTTGAGCATCAAGGAACTCGTCCACGAAGTGCGGGCTTCAAACGGAGATCACTGACAGCGGCTGCGAGAAATCGAAACTACCCAAGCGGTACTAATGTTCAAGTGCAGCATATTCGGAGCTATCGGCTCTGCGGTTGTAGTAGCTCTTGCGATTCTCGTACAGTTTCTGGGGAGTTGAAAAACTCCAATCAATTGGACCTACAGAAGCCGATTATCGAGGGATAGTCGGCTTTTTCGTAGAATCTCGAAACTATTTTAGAGCCTATTTCCCTGGAAAAAAGCACCTTTTTGGGATTTTCGCGGGAATTTTGCCGAAATTGGCTGATTACTATTTGACAACGTAGCCGAATATGGTAATA
>CAYTDU010000463.1:0-4896 GCA_964436395.1 uncultured Gemmatimonadaceae bacterium
TTGTGTGAACGTGACGAACTTGCTTCTCGCGCGAGGAGCCGATCGGGCGCGAGAGACGGGGATCAGGGCCGCGTTGGGCGCCGATCGCGTCCGTGTCGTCCGGCAGGTCCTCACGGAGAGCACGATTCTGGGGTTGCTAGGGGGGATGCTCGCGATCCTTCTAGTGTTCGCGACCATCGGGTCACTGGTGGCACTGATTCCGCCCGGCATTCCGAGGTTGGATGAGATCGGGGTGGATTGGCGGGTGCTGGGTTTCGCGCTGTTCGTTTCCCTGTCCGCCAGTCTTCTCGTGGGCGTTGTCCCCGCCCTGAGAGGCTCGCGCAACGATCTCCAGAGTTCACTCAGGGAGGCTCAGCGGTCGACCGCGGGCACGAGCCGCCAACGTGTTCGGCGCACCTTGGTCGCTACAGAAGTGGCATTGGCTCTGGTCTTGCTCGTGGGGGGCGGGCTGCTCGTCCGCAGTTTCGGCGAAATGCTGCGCGTGAACCCCGGTTTTCACCCGGACAACGTGTTGACCTTCCAGATGGCGACTGGATGGTCCGAAATGGAGGTCAACCAACGGGCGGCATTCTACAACGAAGTCGTTGAACGCGTGGCCGGACTTCCCGGGGTAGAGATAGCTGGAGGCGGAACGGCAATGCCGTTGAGGGGTGGGTTCAGAGCGACCTTTGCCCGGGACGATCGGCCCGAGCCGGAGCGAGGTGAGGCGCCTGCAGTTAGGTACTTCTCGGTCACACCCACATACTTCGATGCACTCCAGATACCACTGCTGCGCGGTCGGCCGTTCAACAGCCTAGACGCGCGGGACGCTCCTGGCGTGATAATCGTGAACGAGACCGCGGCGAGTCATTATTGGCCCGGCGAAGATCCGATAGGAAAACGAATCAGACCGCGTGTCGATATCACCGATGCCGACCCCGACGTCTTTGAGATCGTCGGTATCGTTGGTGACGTGAAGGATTTCAGGCTCGACGTTGAAACAACGCCAACGATCTACGTGCCCTGCATGCAGCAGACCTGGCCGACAATGGGTTTCGCGCTTCGAACGGCTGGTGATCCAACCGCCTTCATTGGACCCGTGCGGAACCTCCTGGCCGAGATGACGCAGGAAGCAACGTTCCAGTTCTCGACGCTGGATCAGACACTCGAGCGATCGATGATAGAACGCCGCTTTCCCACAGTGCTTCTGAGCTTGTTTGCTGCTCTCGCGCTTGGACTTGCAGCCGTTGGGATTTACGGGCTGCTCGCGTACTCCGTTGCGCAACGGACGCATGAGATCGGTGTTCGCATGGCATTGGGTGCTCGGGCGCCGGGGGTGTTCGCGCTCGTGCTCAAGGAGGGTGTGGCTCTTGTCGTGGTCGGCATGGCCGTCGGCATCGGGGTTGCCGTGGCTGCAACCCGCGTTTTGTCGGGGATTCTCTTCAACGTGACTGCGACAGACCCACTCACATTTGTGGCGGTATCGGTTCTGCTCCTGCTGGCGGCCTTTGTGGCTTGTCTCCTACCAACTCGGCGAGCAACGAGGGTTGACCCGTTGATCGCGCTGCGGAACGAGTAGGTAACTGAATACGTAAATCACTCAACGACAATTACTTACGCATCGTACAGGAACTATGGGGGCATGTTCTGAAACCTTTTGCTTTTATATGCGTAAAACATAATACTATGGCGCAACTGACCAAGCGGGAACTCGACCTGATGTCGGTGCTTTGGAACCGTGGCTCGGCCACAGTCACAGAGGTGCTCGACGACTTGCCCGACGATATCGCCTACTCCACCGTGATGACGATACTCCGAACCCTCGAGGCCAAGGGCCACGTTCGGCACGAACAGGAAGGGAAGGCATATCGGTTCTATGCTCTCACCGAGGCGGACGAAGCGGCCGACACCGCCCTGGGCCGGATCGTGAACAAGGTGTTCCACGGCTCGCGTGAACTTGTAATCAACAGGCTGGTGTCCAACGAAGATGTATCTGCCGAGGAGCTGAGGCGCATTAAAGATAACCTGGAACGGAGGCTCGAGGAGCTGGAACGATGATAGCCTCGTGGATGCTGTACGCGTCGGTGGTAACTGCATGTTTCTGTGTTGCGGCGGTCGCCCTGGAAAGAAGTGTCCGTTTCGCCGGGCGGCCAGCCAGGTGGATCGTCGGCGCTGCGATGCTTGGCTCGGTGCTGGTGCCGCTTCTGGCTCGATCAGCGCCGGCAAGCGTCGATACAGGCATGCCCGGGGGACTCCTGCCCTCGTCGGTTGAATACCTGGCGCCGCTTTCCGCAATGATTCCCGGCCGTGCTTCGTTCCCGAGCTTGGATGTTCCGCTGGCGGTATGCTGGATCGGTTTGTCTTTGGTGTTGTTCGCGATTGTCGCCCTCACTCATCTGCAAGTCAACAGAAAGATCAAGCAGTACCCCAAGGAGAAGTTGGGTGGATCGGCGGTGCTACGTAGCCCGGTGTTTGGTCCGGCGGTAGTGGGATTGTTCAAGGGCTCGATTGTTCTGCCGATATGGGCTGATGACGTCAGAAGAGAATGGCGTGAGCTGATGGTACTGCACGAGCAGGAACACCTTCGTGGTCGAGACGGCCCAGTTCTTTTCTCCGCGCTGCTGCTCGTGATACTACTGCCGTGGAATCTTCCCCTTTGGTACCTCCTAGTTCGCCTCCGCCGCGCGATAGAGTTGGATTGTGACCAGCGGGTCCTGGGCTCTGGCGTCGACGTTCGAGACTACGGCCACCTCTTGATTGACGTGAGTAGACGGCGAGTGAGATCGCCGCTACCGGTAATAGGATTGGCGCTCAATAGGTCGTTCCTGGCGCAGAGAGTAGATGCCATGACTCAGAATTTGAGCTGCATGAGGTATCCCAGGGCGCTGGCGGCCGTGGCTTTGGGCGGAGTGTTTGTGGCAGTAGCGTGTGAGTTGCCTACGCCTGTGGAGCCAAACGAGAATGTGCACGTCGTTCCTCAGGAGATTCGTGAAGTAACCCGACAGGCCAGAGCCATCCTCAAGGTTTCAGTTGACGATTCCTTGGGTGTGGCGTTCGCGATACGTCCGCAACTTGAAGATCTCCAGAGATTACACAGGGCATTGGACATCTACGCGGTCGCGAACGAATCAACTCTCGTCCGAGTGCCTGAAGAACTCGCCGAACGAATGCGCAGCGGAAAGCTCCTGATGATCGCGTCAGAACAAGATGGAGAACCTGTGGTGCTACTCAAGAAGGTGCGCGAGAGGCTTCGTGATGAGTCGTATCCAGAACCTGCCAGGGATTCTTTGCTGACGTAGCACAATACCCGAATCACCCGAAGCAAGAACTCCATGTCGAAGTTGCAGGAGACACTCATGACCCAAATGCCGCGTTCGTTTGCTCTCGCTTGCTTCTTGCTACAGTTTGCCACTCCTGTTTCCGCACAGAGCGTTCACGAAGCCGCTGCTGCCGGCGATACAGCTGCGATACGTAGCTTTGCTCAGAGCGGCTCTGATCTCAATGCTCCTGATGCTAACGGTTTCTCTCCGCTGCAAATAGCAGCCCGGAACCGGCACAAAGCAGCTGTGGAAATGCTGCTGTCAGCCGGTGCCGATATCGATCAAGCTCACGAGACGATGGGGTTCACTGCAGCCGATATTGCGTTCCAAGTCGAGGGCTTTCGTGACACTGCTGAGATAACGTCACTGCTCATATCGCACGGCGCCGAATTCGACCCCAATCAGGCGGTTCGCGGGCCATTCGCCCGGCTGGACCTTGCCGTCAGCACAGGCAACGTCGATATGACGCGCCTACTTCTCAACCTCGGTGCTGAGGCAGATACTCCTGAAAATCATCCCCGCCCGCGTTTGGTGAACGCAGCTACCAGTGGCGGCGTGGAGATTGTCGAATTGCTCCTGGATGCAGGCGTGCCCGTGGATCAGCAGGACCGGAATGGCAATCCTGCCTTGCGGTATGCGATAGAGAAGGGGCACGCGCAGGTAGTGAGATTGCTTCTCGCACGTGGCGCCCAAGTCGACTTCGTCGATGGCGGGAGCGGAAAAACCCTACTACATCTCGCGGCCATTGGTGGGCATGTGGACATTGGCAGTCAGCTACTGGCTAGTGGGGTTGGTGTAGATGTGAGCGACAGCAGCGGCAAATCACCTCTCCACTATGCTGCCAGATACGGCCACCGGCAGTTTGCCGAACGTCTTTTCGACTTCGGAGCGACAATGCCTGGAGATCTCGTCGAGAATTACGGAAGGTCGGAACACCTCACACGCTCCATTGCCGAAGGAGAAGCAGTAGCCTGGTACCTGTTCAACCGTGGTTGGGCAATCAGAACCAGCAACAACGTGTTGATATTCGATGCAGAGGAGTGGGGAATTACCAGGCCGGACGACCCGTCGCTTCACAGTGGTTTCGTAACACCGTCAGACTTACGCGGCCTAGACGTAACCGGTCTGTACACGTGTTACCACGGTGAGATCGGTGAGCCGGCGTATCTCCACGAAATCGAAGACTCTCTTGAGAGCGTTGTATATGTGCAGAATGCCGGAGACCGGTGGAGGGGGTCGGAGAGATCCGTATATCTGTCGCCCATGCAGGACACAGCCGTAGGTGGCGTTCGAGTCAGCACCATACCGGTTACGGTGGAGATGACCTCCCTCGGTTACCTGGTGCAGGTGGACGATCTCGTGATCTACTACGCCGGGTTCCGCGCCGAGGATTTGGAGCACTACACGCAAGCACTCGACTTCTTCACAGAACGTGTCGACCGAGTCGATATGGCGTTTCTGCCGTTGATCGAAGCCGACGAGGAAAGCAGCGACTACAAGGTTTTCCTCGAGAAGCTCAACCCAAGGGCTGTCTTCGTATTGGATCCGGATCGCAGAGAAGAGGAGTATGGAACGATGCGTGAGAAGGCCTCTGGCT
>CAYTDU010000464.1:0-4886 GCA_964436395.1 uncultured Gemmatimonadaceae bacterium
GGGCGCCAAGGTAATCGTAACTTTCACTTTCTCGATACAGTCACAGAGGTTGAGCAGCCACTCGTGACGGACGAATCAGTGGGGTGGATGTTCACTCCCCAGATATCGCCGGACGGCGAGTCTGTCGCCATATGGTGGAACAGGGGCCGCAGGGGCCGCGACCGTGGCACGTGGACTATTTCACTCTCGGATTCTTCTCAGAGGTTGGTGAGGCCGGGAATCGCCTACCCCGTGGGATACTCGCCGGATGGAAGCGCCTTATATGTTGAGGAACGCACTCCCGACGGATGGAGAATGGTGATGGTGCATCTTGCCAGTGGAGAAATCTCCGTGCTTGGGTACACACCAATTGCACAGCTGTACGAGTGCGTGGCGCGGGACGCTGCTCGAGGTGTGAGTCTTCTTTGCTCGGTGGACGAATCCGATTCCGATGTGTGGTTGGTTCAAGACTTCGACGGATACTTAGGTGACCTTGAAACACCGAGATAATAAGTGGCAAAGAACGGTTCAAAGATTTGATGGTGGGTGTGAAGCGTGACTGGGAGGCGTTTGGTGCTGCACGGGCAGCCCTCATGTGAGATGTTACCGGAGAAGGTCAATTGGGGCGTCTATTGAAGCGAGCTAGCTGCCGAACAATCTTCTCGCAAGCATTTCTGGTTACCGCCTGCGTTCTCCAGGCACAGGAAGCGGCTGCTTGCCAGAGTCTCACCTATGACTACTACGACAGGGGCATCCACCTAGCCGAGTTCTCGATCCCCGATACTGGCGTCGCGTCGGCATCGTTTACGGTGCGTCGCAGAGACCTGCGTCGGAATAGCTGGGGTCACCTCGTGACCGTGCCTCGCGACGGTCGAGCGGACCACCGGGAACTCCAGGTGGGAAGGATCGGGAACTTTGCTCTGCTGGCCAGCATCCCAGCGATCGATTGGGCTGCACATTCGGCGGTAGGCTGGCCGGACGCTGCCAGTGTCTACGTCCGTCGCGAGGAGATAACACATCCGGTGGATGGAGTGGAGGTCAACGCAACCCGTTGGGCCATCCCGAGCCGGTCAAATCCCATTGACCTGATCATCGGCAGTGACAACCAGTTTCTCGCCGCCGTTTTTCCCTCGCGCGATCAGGTTCTCGTCCGTCGAGGCTATGAGAGGTTCACGCTGGTGCACGAATGGAACCACCCTTCAGTCTCGCCTGCGGTTCACGGATACCGCGAGCTTCCCGACGTCGAGATGCGGGCGCGAGATGGAACCAAGCTCGCAACTCTGGTCTATCTGCCTGATGGACCGGACGCCCGAGGTCCGTTTCCGACGATCTTCATTCGGACACCGTATGGCATCACGAACCTCATCCGGAACTACGGCATGTACCCCGCGCGCGGTTACGCACTCGTTCTACAGGCTACTCGGGCGCGTGCCTACTGGGATCCGGACAATCTGTCCGAAGGTCTCTGGGCTCCAATGGTGGACGAGGCTGCCGATGGCGCCGACGCTCTCGAGTGGATTACACAGCAACCGTGGTCCGACGGCCAGGTGTGCATGGAGGGCGGCTCATACGTCGCCTACACCCAATGGACCGCATCCATGGCCGGGAACCCTGCCCTCAAGTGCCTCATCCCCGAAAGCTCAATGGGCACCGCATTCAGCGACCAGCCGTACCGTGGTGGCGGCTTTGTGGAAGGTCTGGCCTATTACGTCTTCTGGATGCTGAACAAGCGCATCCTCCCCGATAGGAGCTGGACCGACATCCTGCACCATCGGCCCCTCATCGACATCGACCGCTACGCGACCGGAGAAGACATCCCACAGTGGAACGCTTTCTTCGAACACTGGGCCAACGACGACTACTGGGCGCGCCAAGATTGGTATCGAGTTCCAGGCCCCAGGAATTTCTCGACGCTACAGATCAGCGGATGGTTCGACGATGATGTCACGGGAACGCACTCCAACTGGGATCTTATGGCACGGACGAGTTCCGAACCACAACGGCTGATCCTCGGCCCCTGGAAGCATGGCTACAACTCCGACCGCAACCTCAACGGGTTCGACTTCGGTGTCGATGCAGTTCGCGACGACATCTGGTTGTTGAAGCAGCGCTGGTACGACCGATTTCTACGCGGCATTGACAACGGGGTCGATGAGGTGAGAGTAGAGTACTTCCTTTTGGGTGCGAACGAGTGGCGGACCGCAGAGGCATGGCCTCCACCAGATGCCAGGCGTCAGTCTTTCTACTTACACAGCGATGGAAACGCGAGCCGCCTGACCAATCGAGGCACCTTGAGCGGCATGCCGCCGACTGGAGCCGAGCCACCCGACGAGTATCGGTACGACCCGGCCAATCCCCCGGCCAACTGGAGGAGCTTCGATCTGATGGAGAGCTGGGAAGATGTGCAGCGTTTCCCGTACGACTTCAAGGACATCGAGGCTCGGCCGGACGTCGTCACCTACGCGACCGAACCGCTCGTCGAGAACATAACTGTCGCCGGCTTCATTGAGGTCGAGCTGTATGCATCGACCGACGTCTTAGACACCGATTGGTGGGTGCACCTCTCCGACGTTTTTCCGGACGACAGTTCGGTGCGTCTCTCCACCGGAATGCTGCGGGCTCGGTTCCGGGACCTGGAGGACCCGATTCACCAGGTGGCCGGGTCGAACTTCGAGACGGAGTCACTGTTGAGCGGGAACCCCTCGGATATCGTCAGATACCACTTCACGATTCCCGCGGTCGCGAACAGGTTCGAGGCCGGGCATCGACTGCGGGTGGCGGTGATGAACGCAATGGACAACTTTTGCTTCCCGAACTCCAATACCGGTGGTGACGAAGGGATTGTCACCGAGACGGTAGTCGGAACGATGCGGATTTTACACAGCGCCGAACATCCCAGTCGGGTCACCGTCCATCTTCTGCCGGACTGAGGAGCGGACCGGGCGTCGTCGGTTTGCTCCGCGATCGCATCCTCCATTTCTGAGAGTTTTTCTTGCCTAATCAAAAATACGCTTATAGATTCATATCTAACAATTACTATCAATGAACATTGTTTCTTGGGTTGTTTGAAAGACAATGGTATAATGGTAATCGTTGTTAGAGCAAGAAGTCGTCAAGTAAACATTATTGTAGTTGCGTAATCGTTTTTTGAGGCAATGAAGATGACTGCAGGCCGCTCAGAGGCAGTTCGCCGAGTGGGGTATTCTGCCTTAATCGAGATGCTGAACATCGATGTGATTCCGAACTGGCACGAATCTCTAGTCACAGCCGGGAGCACGCGTCGAGTTCAGGAAACAGGAGGAATCGTCCGGGAAACCTACCCGGAGTCGTATTGGCCGGGCGACACGGTGGCTGCCCATCTGGAGTTCGCCTTGAAGTATGATGGGACAAACCTGTCGATTTTGGCAGAGGTCTTTCGGAATGTCTACGCCACAGATCTCCTGACGTATATCGAGTCCAAGCCGACTGGCAAATACGCTCGACGACTCTGGTTCTTGTACGAGTTCTTAGTAGGAAACCGCCTTCCGCTGAATGATTTGGAACAAGGCAATTATGTCGATCTGCTTGATCCCAACGAGTACTACACGAGCGACGACTATCGCAAAATCCGTCGTCAGCGGATCAACAACAACCTTCTGGGAGATCGTAGATTCTGCCCTATTGTACGTCGTACAGAGAGACTTGGCGGCTTCGAAGCAGCGAACCTCACCGAACGCTCGAGGCAGATTGTCGAATCCTACCCAACAGACCTCTTGAGGCGGGCACTCAGCTATCTGTACATCAAGGAGACAAAATCCTCGTTCGAAATCGAGCGCATTACGCCAAGCTCAGATCGAGTTGCACGCTTCGTGGCACTTCTGCAATCGGCTGAACGCGATGACTTTATTGAGAAGGACCGTTTGATCGATCTACAGAACCGAATCGTGGACCCGCGGTTCGCGGACGCTGACTACAGACAGACACAGAACTACGTTGGTGAGACCATCGCCTGGCGCCAGGAACGGGTTCACTATGTCTGCCCACAACCCGAATACATCCACGACCTAATGGGTGGCCTGATTGCCGCTCACCGGCGCATGGCTGATAGTGGTGTGCAGGCCGTCGTGCACGCGGCGGTAGTGGCCTATGGTTTTGTGTTCTTACATCCGTTCGAGGACGGCAATGGTCGCATCCACCGTTTCCTGATCCACAACATCCTCGCCCGCCACGAATTCACTCCAAAGGGTATGATCTTCCCGGTCTCGGCGGTGATGCTCAAACAGGCCTCGGTGTACGACGATTCCCTCGAGGCGTTTTCGCGAGGGCTGATGGCTATTGTCGACTACACGCTTGATGAAGATGGGCAGATGACGGTCAACAACGACACGGCAGCGTTGTACAGATACATCGATATGACACCCCAGGCCGAAGCGCTCTTTTCGTTTGTCGAGACTACCATCGATACTGAATTGGTCGAGGAACTCACGTTTCTGGCACACTACGACCGAACCAAGGCCACGATCCAGAACATCGTCGACATGCCAGATCGCAAGATCGACCGGTTCATTCGTTTGTGCCTGCAGAATAACGGAAGACTGTCTCGGCGAAAACGCCAGAGCCAATTCGACTTCTTGACGGACGATGAGATTACGCAAATGGAAGAAGCTGTGCGAGGGGGATACGCCGTGGATCGAACTGACTGACGGTGAACTGTAGAATCTCGAGGGGCGGCGCCCGCCTGGCGCTTGCTCCATGCCGGCACGATCCCTTCACGAACTGTAGTGCGCGGGTGGGGAGAAAAATCCCAAGTAGCCGACGTGCTTACTAACGTTCGTTCCGGGACGTGCCGGCATTGCGTTGACAAGGGACCATATATGCAGACGTAGCACGAGGTCTTTGATGTGTGAAAGGGTGACAAATCTGTAATT
>CAYTDU010000465.1:0-4873 GCA_964436395.1 uncultured Gemmatimonadaceae bacterium
TTTCCCATCGTTGGGGACATCTTGAACCGGCAGGTGATTGTAGTGTAGCCACAGTTGCTCGTCATTGACGCCGGTGGCGGTGAACGGCTCTCCTTCCATGCCGAAGCTGATTATCGGAATTCGACCGTCGACCTCACGGATCGTCACGTAGCCCCACTGCTCGGGTGCCCAGATATCGTTGTTCCGCCCCACCCAAACGTTTCCGCTGAGCCTCCACACAAAGCCGCTGCAGCCGGTCTGGACACACTCCTCCACGAAGCACCATTCGGCAAGCCGTTGCAGCGGGATGTTCGCCCCTTGCGCCATCCCTTCCAGTTCATCCTGAAAACGTTGCGGTAGACGCCGCAACCAGGGAAGGGCGCCGTCGCGGAGTCTCTGCCAATCAATCGATCCATGCTTCGCTGGGCCGGTCGCGATGTATCGGCCGATGTTCCGCTCCAGTCTTTCGCGAAGGACTTCTCCTAGTGCAAAGCCAACGGCTTTTGGTCTCCCTGTTACATGCTGTATGCGACCTTGCATCTCATTCATTGACGAAAGCCATTCTGATGCAACAAGGACCATCCCGCAAGGATTCTACAAGAAGCGAATCGGAAGGAGATGTCAGCTCATTGCGTTCGTCACCGGCCGGTCACAAGAAGACGCCTTTGCGGTATAATGATTCCAACAAGGAAGGTCTGTTTGAGGCCTTAAGGCAGTAATTGGCTACGTCTCCCCAACTATTTAGCTGATTGCTTTCGTATTCAGGGAGGGGTCCAATGGCAGGGTACATCCTACGACGCATCTTTCAGACACTCCTTACCCTGTTCGTTATCTTAACGGTGCTCTTCTTCCTGTTCCGGCTGATGCCGGGGGATCCCGCCTCGATGGTGCTCGATCCGAAGATGCCGCCGGAGGCCAAGGAGGCGCTGCGCCGGCAGTTCGGATTGGATCGGCCGCTCTTCACCCAGTATCTGTTCTACCTCGGCAACGTTTTACGCGGCAATTTCGGGCGCTCGTTTCAGTCTGCCCGGCCGGTGATTGCGATTATCTTGGAACGTCTGCCAGCGACACTGCTGCTGTTCACGACCGCGGTGATCCTCTCATTCACACTGGGGATGTGGATCGGCAAGTTGATTGCGTGGCGACGCGGCGGCCCACTTGAGATTTCGTGCACCCTCTTAGGCCTGTCGTTTTACACCGTGTTTCTGCCGTGGTTCGGGATGCTCGTGATCTGGATCTTCTCCTACAGACTGGATTGGTTTCCACTCGGCGGGATCCTTACCCCGGAGCTGTGGATCACCGGGGCGAGCACCTGGGCCAAAGCAGTCGACGTGCTCCATCACCTCGCCCTTCCGCTGCTCGTTCTTACCAGCGTGATGTTTGCCGGCTCGATGCTGGTGATGCGAAGCTCAATGCTTGAGACGCTCGAGCAGGACTACGTAGTCTCGGCACGGGCAAAGGGCCTTTCCGAGAGAATTGTGAAGAACCGGCACGCGGCGAGAAACGCAATGCTCCCCCTCGTTACATCATTTACTCTGTCGCTGGCCTTTTCGATGTCCGGCGGAGTGCTCACCGAAAGCGTCTTCTCGTGGCCGGGAGTGGGGACAGAACTCGTGGAGGCGGTAATGGCGCAGGACTACCCGCTCGCCCAGGGTGCGTTTCTTCTGATCGCTGTGGTCGTCTTGGCCGCGAACGTCGTCGCCGACGTGCTGTACGTGGTGCTGGATCCAAGGATTCGATACCGATGAACTGGAGACGCTGGTTGTCAGTGCGGAGGAATCCGCTCGGATTCCTGGGAGCCGGAATCCTGCTGTGCTTTGTCCTGATGGCGATCCTTGCGCCGATTCTACCCCGACTAAGCGAGATCTACGATCCCGTACAGGGAATGGACCCGGAGATCCTCGGTACATCATTTCCGTCGAGACGACATCTCCTGGGCACCGACGCGTGGGGTGGCGATGTTCTCTCCCAGCTCATGCATGGTGCGCGCACCGCTCTTCTCGTCGCCGTGGTCGCCGCCGCGACGTCGGTCGCAATCGGCACGCTCATCGGCCTCGTGGCCGGCTACTTCGCAGGCTTCGTTGACGGCACCCTCATGCGCTTGGTCGACGTGATGCTCACGCTCCCGTTGATCCCGCTTGTGTTGGTGGTTTCCTCGGCGCTCGGCCAGCTTTCCATCTGGGGAGTGGTCCTGCTGATCGGCTTTCTCGGTTGGCCGGGGATTGCCCGCGTGATCCGCGCACAGGCGCTGTCGCTTCGCACACGGGATTTCATCGAATCGGCGCGGGCGTACGGAGCCGGCAATGTGAGGATCATCCTGCGCCACATGGCACCCTCCGTGCTCCCCCTCGCTTTTGTGTACATGAGCTTGACCGCAAACGGTGCGATCTTTCTCGAAGCGGCGCTGAGCTTCCTTGGACTTGGCGATCCCAACACGGTAAGCTGGGGAATGATGCTGCAATGGTGTTTTAAGACCGGCAATACCTTCAGAGCGCCCTATTGGATGCTCCCACCCGGCCTGGCCATCTCGGCACTGTGCTTTTCCTTCTATCTGATCGGCCGAGGACTGGACGAGGTCGTCAATCCTAGACTAAGGAGGATGTGAACATGGTCCGCAAAACCGTGATCTTTCTTGTCATCCTGCTGGCGACTCACGCGGCGTTCGCCGCGGAGCAAGTGATTCTGCGAGTGGGAATGCAGGATGAACCGATCACGCTCAATCCCTTCTACGCCCGCGACGTGTGGTCGTGGAACGTGCTCGGACTGATCTATGAGTCACTGTATGGCTACAACCCGGATTTGGAACTGGTTCCGATGTTGGCCGACGGCGATCCCGAAACCGACGTGGAGGCCGGCACGGCAATTGTACACTTGAAGGAGGGGATCACGTGGTCGGACGGCTCGGCGCTGACTGCTCACGACGTGGCGTTCACCGCTCAGGTCATCCAGCATTTCCAGTTTCCCACCCTCTACTATCGGTTCGAGTTTGTCAAGGACGTAGAGATCGTGGATGAGTACACCCTGCGCTATCACCTCGACGCCGAGGCCCTCGGCGCGGGGATGACGCCGATCTTCGAGACCGACACCCTCACCAACTTCGTGGTTCAAAAGAAGCAATGGAAATCGGTCTTCGAGGACGCGCTCCGCCAGCGTGATCCACTCAACTGGTTCGTCGCACAGGCACCGCAGCCGATTGGCTGTGGCCCCTATGTTTACGATGAATGGCTGCACGGAAGCTATATCTATCTCGCTCGCAACGCGACCTACTACGCGACCGGTATGGAGATCGACGGGCAGACAGTGGGTCCGTACGTTGACGGCATCCTGTTTAACATCTATCGCACTACGGGCCTGGCGAGCCTGGCGCTGAAGAAGGGAAATCTCGACTACATCTTCTGGTCGATCCCACCCGGGTTCATCGAGGATCTGGAAAAGGATCCCGACATCACCGTACACCGCAATCCCTCCAATGGCTTCTTCTACCTCGCGTTCAACCTGCGTGAAGGCCCGTGGAGCGACAACGCGCTGCGCACGGCTCTAGCCACCCTGGTCGATCGCGAGACGATCGTCGAGCGCATCCTGTGGAACCTCGGCCAGCCGACCTACAGCGTGGTTCCACCCGGAAACGCGGCGTGGCACAATGACGCCGTCGCTACGCCGGGCAAGGGGCTCACTACTCCAGAGCGGCTGGAGGAGGCCAGAGCAATTCTCTCCGAGGCCGGCTACTCCTGGGCAAACGGCAGCCTTGCCCTGCCTGACGGCTCGGCGGCGCCGAGACTGGAGATCCTGGTACCCCCGGCGGATTACGATCCGGTCAGAGACAAGACTGCCGGACTGATTACCGTCTGGTTTAACCAGCTCGGTCTGAAGGTGAGAAAGCGCAACATCTCGTTTGCGGAACTGGTTTCCACTGTCTTCGATGAGCGAGACTTCGAGGCGTACGTCCTCGGCTGGGGCCTGAGCCCCGATCCCGACCACGTGCGAATCTTCTTCCACTCCAAATACGACATTCCAGGTGGATTCAACTGCACCGGCTATCAAGACCCGCAGTTCGACGAGCTGGCGCAACAGTCGATGATCACCAACGACTCGACCAAACGGCGCGAGATCATCTTCACCCTTCAGGAGATCCTGGCCGAAGATCTACCGTATCTTCCCATCTACTCGCTCGAGGTCATCGAGGCGCACGCCAATCGGTTCACCGGCTGGGTCGACCAGCTCGGCGGGATCGGCAACTACTGGAGCTTTGTTCTGGCAAAGCCAATGGAGTAGGAAGGAATCAACATGAGAACAAGAACACTCTTGGCAATCTGTTTAGGATTGATCGTTGGACTTTCCGCGATTCTCCCCGCGTTTGCCGGCCGCCCGCCGGTGGAGCCGCCCCCGAAGCACTACGATCCGCCGCAGCAGCCCTACACAGAGGAGGACTTCGACGCGGTGTGGCTCGAAATCAACAACGACGTGAAATTCGACGGGGAGAAGATCATCCATCGTGTTCATAGGAAGCTGCGCGTCCTCACCGAACGCGGAGCGGACCTCTACCTCGAAGTGGGGATCCGCTACAACCGCCACTGGGAACAGCTTGAGGTTGAAGAGATCAAGACGATCCTTCCCGATGGAACGGAACTTGTCCCCATGGACGACGCCGTTCACGACGTGCCGCTTGTGCGACAACGCGTCTACTCCGACGCCCGCAAGCGTATCTTCGACATGCCGGGGGTGAGCGTCGGCAGTACGATCGAGTACACCTACACGATCACCGAGACGTTCCCTGTACCCGGCGAATTTCAGGACTGGTGTACGTTCCAGGATTGGATGCCGACTCGCGACGTAGAGTATACCCTCACCGTTCCCGAGGATTTCCTGATGTATTTGGACTGGGACGTCCTCATGA
>CAYTDU010000466.1:0-4871 GCA_964436395.1 uncultured Gemmatimonadaceae bacterium
CACCGAGTGTGTACGAGCCGCCGGTGCCAATGGTGTTCTGGACAATGCCCGCGAGGTTAGTGGCCACAAAGTTCTGCCAAGAGAAAGCACCCTTGGCATCATCATCATGCACCTGAAGCGTGCGCATCCAGTTGCTTGGGCCGCCTGCCCACGAGCCCGTGAAGGTGCCACTCGCGCCTTCGTCCATCGCCACCGACAACAGCTCCTGATTGGACTGAATCGTGATGGTGTGATTCTGGACGCTCGTACCGTCATTCCCTCCAGAACGTAAGCGTGTGGCCGGTGTAAGCACTGTGATTACCGGAGCCACATTGGCGATCTTCACCACTGCCTCGGCAATGGTCTGAGCAGCGTTCGCGTTTCGTGTTGCCGTCAACCGGAAGTTGTTGGTGTTGACGTTGTAGCTCCCACTCACGCGCGTAACTGTGTAGCTTGGTGGAGCCCCTGTGATGTTCAACTCAGCCGGCGGACTCGAGGGCGTGATGGTGTCATAGTTCGCTGCCGTCACTGCTACCGACGCCGACTCGCTGCTCTTCAACGCTTGCTGTGAGGCTGGGTAAGTGATTGCGCCGATATTCACAGTCGGATGGAGGTTGTTGCAGTTGACCAAATCAACGCCATTGATTGTGCCACCAAGTAGATTTGTATCTCGTGTGCCCGACCACGCGCCCGTGACCGCATCGCGCACCTGCACACGCGCGGGCCTGAGCGTGGCCACATTGCCTTCATCGTCGATGGTCGCAGACACTGAGAAACCTGTGCCAACTGCAACCGCGAACTCCTCGAGCTTGCACGCGCCGTAGTCCAGAACACGCACGCGGTCGATGTCTTTGTCGGCCGTGCCCACGATGGTGAAGTTGTCGTCTTCCTTCAACTCGATCTGAGCACCAGGGTACGTTCCAGAAAATGCGAGTGTGAGAAGCTCGGGCGGCTCCTCAAGCGTGAGGTCACACGCATCTACCGCGCCCGGCGTGTTGTTTGCCGTCTGAACCGTGACCGCAAACGGTCCCGTTCCAGAAATCGTCACAGAAACCGAGCCCTCGTAATGCCCCTCGTCGCTTGAGGGCGATAGTGTCACCAAACTTCCGCCCACATCGACGATCGGGTAGCTCGCTTTGATGCTCACCTCAATATCGAGCGCGCTGATCTTGGCACTCTGCAGGATGGTGTTGTTGGGGGCGTCTTGGAAGACCTTATCGAGCGCGACGCCACCGGGGACATCAATGTCGACAATCTTCACCCAACCAGAACCTCCGGCGCCCCCACCCCCTCCTGCAGACGGAATTGTCGCCATGGCTCAACCAATCCTCTCTCGTGCGGCTTCCAGACTATCAGTTGCCTGGTCGTATGTCTGGCCGGCGTTTTTGTTCGCCAACCGGTCGAGCAACGAGCCCGGAGTCGGTGGCCATGGCGTTGCCGTCCCGGCAATCTGATCGCTCGAGTCAGCCGCGTTTTGCTTCTCACCCATGGTGCCCGCGCCCGTGTGGTCGCCTACAGCTTCATCCCACACTGCATCGGCAATCGCCCCTGGATCGGCCGTGGCCGCTGCATCCTCGAGCGCCTTGCCCGTAGAACCCGCCGCCAGGTGGGAAGCGTGTGGGGCATCCCACACGGCAGCCTCGACCTCAGCCGCACTGAGGTCGTTGAGCCCGGCGATGGCCGCCTGGGTCGTGGCGTGAGCCGCGAGCTGATTGCTCTCGTCGGCTGGGTCCGCCGGCAGCCTCCCGTCGATGGCCGTCGTATCGGCCTTGACCGAGGCCACATCAACCGTGCTCGAGCGGCTCGAGATTGCCGCATCGATGTTGGCTCCAGCAAAAGGCGTGGAATCACTGAGGATTTGGTCCCGAATCTCTTGGGCCGCCGAAGTCGCCAGGCTCGAGCTATCCACGGCGTCGTTCACGAGGTCCATCGCTGCCCCAGGAGCCGCTCTCGAGGAAACTTGGACATCTACCCTACCCAGGGCCTCGCCCGTGCTCCCAGCGCCAACGTGGCCGCTCAGAGCCTCATCCCAAACGGCATCCGCGATTGCGGCCGGGGTTGGAGGAGCTACCCCGGATGCCAGGGCCTCGGCCGTCGACCCCACCGTGCCACTGTGGTCAGCGATGGCTTCCTCCCAGACCTGGTCGACGATCTTGTCCATTCCAGAATCTGCCAGACTCCCAGAATCCAGAGCGTCAGCCACGAGGTCCATCGCGTCCCCAGGAGCTGCTCGACTCGTGACGTCACCATCGAGTCGATTTTGCTGCTCACCGGCCGTACCCGCGCCTGTGTGGCCGCTCATGTCCTCATCCCAGATGCCGTCGACAATCTCATCGACTGCGCTCGAGTCGAGCGACGTGGAGGAGACAGCGTTGCTCTGAAGGTCCATCGGGTCACCAGGTTGCGCCCGGGTACTGATTGGTGTGTCGCACCGACTCTGAAGCTGGCCCATGCTGCCTGCACCCGTGTGTCCAGCCAGCGGCTCATCCCAGACAGCGTCAGCGATGGCGTTGGGGTCGGCCGTAGCTCCGGCATCGTCCAGAGACTTGCCCACAGACCCAGCCGTCAGGTGGTCGGCCTGTGCCTCATCCCAAACGTCGGCAACGAGTGACTCTGCCGCGGTCGGCGTCAGTGTCATCGCATCGCCAGCCTCCGCTCGAGTGCTGACGTCAACGTCGACGCGAGCTAGTGCTTCGCCTGTGGAGCCAGCCCCAGCATGTCCGGCGATAGGCTCATCCCAGACAGCATCTGCAATTTCATCCACTCCAGATGTTGCCAGAGCGCTTGCGTCGACAGCGTCGGCGACGAGATCCATTGCATCCCCTGGGACTGCTCTGGTGCTGGTGTCGACGTCGCATCGTTCTTGGTAGGCGCCGGCAGAAGTGCCACCGGTGTGACCTGTGATGTCTTCATCCCATACCCCATCTGCGATTTCCGCAACTGCCGTCGCATCGAGCGCGTTGGCATCAACTGAACCTGCAAGCAGGTCCATGGCATCACCAGCAACCGCACGACTCGAGACAGTCGCGTCGAGGTTGGTCGACACCAACGGTTGCATCGTGTTCGTATCCGACAGAATGTCATCCAATCGATTCTGTGCTTCACCTGCCGAACCCGCGCCCGTATGCGCAGACAGGTCTTCGTCCCAAACTGCATCAGCGATGTCACCCACCGTGGGGTTGTTCAGCGCTGCAATATCTGCCTGCGTCTGAGCGTGTGCAGCTTGCTGCAGCGACTCATCGGCTGGGTCAGATGGCAGCCTGGAATCGATGGCGTCGGTGTCCGCTAGGATGTCCTCCAGAGTTCCGGTGCCCGTGGTCGGATTGGTTTGAGTCCCATCCATCGCCAACCGGAAACGAATCTGTTCCTTCTCGGCCGCAGTCCAATCACTTTCGGTACCATCCCACTGTCCAGAACCGTGGTTGCTGGCAAGGTCAGCTTCAATATCTGTGACCAGCTCTGCAGCACTCGTTCCCGCTGCTCCACCGGAGTCCAGAAGCTCCACTGGGTCTGTCGTCTCATCGAAATCAGACCTGGAGCTGACTGCCGCATCCAGATTGTCCAGATTCGGAGCGCGTCCAGAAGTGTACCCCTGGTTGGTCATCGCGGTCTGCACATCCGCGATGTCGATGTCGGTCAACGCTGCGATGTCCGCTTGCGTCTGCGCATGGGCTGCCTGTTGCAACGACTCGTCAGCCGGGTCACTCGGAAGTCTGGAATCAATAGCCGCCGTGTCTGCCAGGATTGCAGTCACGTCAGTCTGCATCGTATCGATCTTCGTTTCGTTAGCATCCACATTTGTCTCAGACGCCGGGTCAGCTGGGAGGTTTGTGGTCTTGGCGTCAATCAATGCGGTCTCTGCTTTCACCGCTGATATATCTGCAGAGATGTCCGTAGCCGGTGTCCCCAGCTTCGGCTGCATGTCCGCTGTATCCGTCAAAATGTCATCAACGTCATCCACCCAACGCCCCATCTTGATTTCGGCTGGGGAAGGGACCTTGGCGTTGGTCCCCGGAGTTTGCAGCGGATAGACTGTGTACGTGTCGTCGGCACTCGGATTGGTGATGGCACTCGTATCGAACCCACCGCTGACTTCGTACACACCCGGTAGGTTGGTCGCGTCAACTTCGGACAGCAACTGATCGAGCGTAGTCCATCCAGAACTCTTGAAGGTGTCATCGTTCCAGTCCAGATAGAACCCGTCACTGAACCGACGCACCCGCACATACAAATCGGTCAAACCCGTCAACGACTGTCCTGCCGCGTCGACGATGTAAACCTGAATCGGTTCTACTGCTCCAGTTTGCACGTGCGTTGGCGCGCTCATGAGAGAACCTCCAACAACGTCATCGACGTGTATCGGACCTTGGCCGAGGTAGCTGCCCCGAGCTTGGCTTGCAGTCGGAACAACTGCTCACCAGGGCTAATGTCCGGGGGTTGGTGCGAATGAAAAACGAAAGCATCCCAAGCGCTCTCTGTATCCGGAGCTTCCCACTCATCCGAAATGGCGACATCACCATTGGCAACAATACGAAACTTCGCACCTATTCCATCAATTTGGATTTGGCCCACAACGCGAGACAGGATGTAGTCTTTAATTGGAATGAAGAAATATGGATTGGTAACCACTCCCCCAAGGTCTTGCCAATCAGCTTCGGTAATCTCGACCTCGTTCCCCACCAACAACGAGCTGGCTTTGAATGCCACAGCGGGGGCAGGTTCTCCCGCGTGCGCAGCTACAACCGCAGACAACGTTGGTTGGTCCGGGCTACTCTCATCTGGAAAGTAGATGGAGATGAGGTCTTCATCTTCGTCAGTCGAAAGACCCAAACAATCTGGAAACACCGTTTGCGCTTCGAGCCGCAATCGATCTCCATCTACCTCACCTACCG
>CAYTDU010000467.1:0-4852 GCA_964436395.1 uncultured Gemmatimonadaceae bacterium
CTGGTATTCTCAACACGGTTCCCGCAGTAATCGCGTCGATCCAAGCTACTGAGGCGCTGAGATTACTGTGCGGCGAACAGGCATCGTCGCATATGACTTACATAGACGTGTGGAAGCTGTCGTTCAGACAAATGTCGGTTTCGCGTGATGACCAGTGTCCTGCGTGCTGCCTTCGCCGGTTCGATTACCTGTCCACTGACGAGACCGCAACAACCACGACACTCTGCGGAAGAAATGCGGTTCAGATAACACCCGCGGGGCACGACACGGTCGACCTGGAGCGACTGCAAGAAGATCTCGAAACGTCTGGGCGCGTCTCATTCAACGGGTCGGTCTTGAAGTTTGTCGTCGACGGCCGCGAGATGCTGGTGTTTCCGGACGGCCGAGCGTTGATAAACGGTACCGACGACGAGAGATTGGCAAGAAGCCTCTACGCCAGATACATCGGAGCATAGTCTCGACAGATGATCGCAGAACGAGGCCAGGTGTAAAGTTGCGGATTGTCGTCGACGGTCTACTCGAAAACGTCACCAACGGTACAACCGTTCTCGACCTGTTGCGACAACTCGACGAACCCACGAGTCACATCATTGTTGAGATCAACGGGTCCTTTGTGCACCCGAGCGTCTACGCCGAGGTACTTCTGCGCGATGGCGATCGGGTAGAGGTAGTTTACCCGGCGTTCGGCGGGTAGGTACCGCTATTGATCTTCCACCGCTGGAACTTTGCGGGCGATACTTCCGTATAATCTAGCAATGAAGTTCTTGTTTATTTTCTTTTTTTCGTTATTATCACCGCAGACTAGATCTTGGTTGTAAGGTTTGCGCCAGCAGATGCACCAACACTGTAGAATCGTAACGGGAGGACAAAGTGGCTGCGCTTCATACGGTCGATCAGCGAAAACAGAATGTTGCCGTCGACGAGTCCGAGGAAGTTCCTTTCTACGAGTTAGTACTGCTGGCCTCGGGAGGCGAAATGCGAGGCCGCAAGGTCGAGGTTCTGCAAGTCAACGTCGGCCTCAGGTGCAACCAGTCGTGCAAATATTGTCACCTGGATGCGTCGCCGGCACGAACAGAATGTATGTCACCCAAGATCATGCAGGATGTTATCGACGCGGCCGTGCGTACGCGTTGCCGTTTGGTCGAGATCATTGGTGGTGCACCAGAGCTGCACACAAAGTTCAGGTGGTTCATCACAGAATTGCACAAGCACGACATTCCCATCAGACTTCGCACCAACCTAACCGTGCTCCTGAGCAAGGGACTCGAGGACCTACCGGCGATGTTGCGGGACTTGGGGGTACAGATAGCAGCGTCGCTGCCGTATTACCGTGAGGAAGACGTGAGCGCCCAGCGAGGCAAGGGCGTGTTTGAGAAGAGCATCAAGGTCATCAAGAAATTGAATGCTCTCGGGTATGGTATTGATCCAAATCTCACTCTCGACCTCGTACACAATCCGATCGGCGCATCCCTGCCGCCAGACCAGAGTGCACTAGAGAAAGAATTTCGCCACGAGTTGAAGGAACTTTACGGGATCAGCTTTTCACACCTACTGACAATGACCAATATGCCCATTGGGCGGTTTTTCGAGCACCTGAAGGAGAGTGGAGAAGCCGAGAAATACATGACGCTTCTCAGAGACACTTTCAACCCGGCAACCGTGGACAAGGTGATGTGCCGCAACCAACTCACCATCAACTGGGACGGTGCCGTCTACGACTGCGATTTCAACCTGGGCTTGGACCTACCGGTCGTGGGAAAGAACACCATCGAGGACCTCGATCATGCAGCAGTCGTCGGACGAGCGATTCGCACCGGAAACCACTGCTTCGGTTGCACGGCCGGCGCCGGGTCGTCGTGCGCGGGGGCGCTGGTGAAACCGTGATGCTGACACGACCCATAGCTCGTGTGGGAACGATAAACAAGTCGATACTCACAGTTTATTTGATCGGAACTCTCGTACTTCCGTACGGGAGGGCAGCAACATGTGAATGCCACGATCACGTTGTGAACGCGGAGCATTGTAGTACAGACGATACGTCTGCCGTTGCCAAGGTGAAGCTGAAGCATCACTGCGACGCGATGATGGCGTGCTGCCTCGTCGATTTTGGACGGGTACTGGCGGCCGGTGTCTCGATTGCAGACACGTCAGACGAAGACAAATATGCAGCGACAATCACTACCCCCCACGCAACCGCAGATCAAGCCCCACCCAAACCACCACCACGCGTCTAAACAAACCAGAATTGTAGCACTTTCGCTCCCCGTCGTCTCAGGGAGACCGTTGGGTCTTTCCGCAACCAAGTAACGAGAGGAACTATGAAGACACCCACTGGCGCCGCGGCGTTAGCGCGTGGTGTTGCGTTGATCGTATTCATTATCGCAACGCCATTTGGAGCCGTGGCACAAGACGATAGCGACACACTGAGGCTCGAGACCGCTCTAATCATGGCGCGCGAGGCAAATCCGACAGTTCATGCTGCCGGCCTTCGCGTGGATGCATCGTTGGAGCGTATCCCGCAGGCAGGTGCACTCCCAGACCCCATGCTATCGCTCGGTTTGGTGAACCGCGACGTGCGCAGCTTCGGAATGGGCACCGCCATGGCAACGAACACCGTTCAACTTACGCAGCGACTGCCCTGGCCCGGGAAGCTCACGTTCGCCAAAGATCGAGCCACCCATCTCGCACGGGCAATGGAACACGATGCCCGCGAGGTTGAACTTGGTTTGTCCGCCGATGTGAAGTCGCTCTACGTGCAGATGGCCTACATGGACAGGGCGCTCGAAATCTTGGAACGCACGCGCAGTCTGCTGAGAGACTTTTTCGACGTGTCGTCGAGTTTGTACGCTGTCGGCAACGGCCGGCAGCAGGACGTGCTCCAGGCTCAAGTCGCCGTAGCGACGATGACCGAGGACATAACGGTCGTGGAACAGAACCGACATGCATCGGCTGGCCTCCTGAATGCGCTACTGGGCCGAGCGGTCGACACGCCCATCGGAGCACTCGAACTGCCTGAGATGGGCGCCCAGTTGCCGCCGTTGGATTCTCTGCTGCGAATAGCGGCAGCCCGGAGGCCTGCATACGCAGCTGCAGGCGAACGAAGTCTGGCGGCTGATGCCGACCTACGTGCCGCAGGGCGAGCCATTTATCCCGATCTGACTTTCACCCTTGGGTACGGACACCGGCCGGACTACTCCGATGTCGTGTCTGTGATGGTTGGAGTCAGACTGCCGATATGGGCCAAATGGCGTCAACTCCCGCTCCGCCGTGAATTGGAGGCAACCCGGGCACTGGAGGACGCCTTAGCAGTCGAGCTTCACAACCGCACCGCGTCGCGGTTGGGCGAACTCCGAGCCGAAGCGGTTCGCGCCGAGAACCTCGTTGAACTCTACGAGACGTCGATCCTGCCTCAGGCTCGAGCGGCCGTCGAGGCAGCATTGTCAGCCTACCGAGTTGGCAGCGTCGATTTCTCGACGCTGGTTGAGAGTCAGTTGACAGTCAATCGCTATTCAATCGATGCGGTGCGCCTAACCGCAGACTACCACCGCACCTTGGCACAGATCGAAGCTCAAATAGGCGGTCAAATTGGAGGTGGATCATGAAAAAGCTCACCGACGGATTGCTCCTTACGGCTACCCTGCTCGCCGCGTGCAGTGCCCCGGAGCACGACCACGAATCGCCCATGCCCGGGATGACCGCCGAAGAACACGCGATGATGCAGGCAGGTGGTATGCAGGGTCAGGTGGACAGCACCGGGCGGGCAACGCGCCAACCGGTTCACCTAACAGCCGATCAGGGAAGAGCCCTTGGTATAGTCTACGCCAGCGTCGAGAGAGAAACTCTCACACGGAGGATCCGAACGGTTGGGCTGGTCGAAGCGGCGGAGCCGAGAATCACCGACGTGACTCCCAAGGTCGAAGGCTTCGTAGAAGAGCTCTATGTGGCCACCACAGGTGAGTCGGTGGTCCGCGGACAGCCGCTGCTGACTATCTACAGCCCGATGCTCGTTGCCGCTCAGGAAGAACTACTTATCGCGAAGCGTCTGGCTGACAACCTCGAAGAATCCGACCTGGAATCGTCGCAGCACGCACTAACAATGCTCGAATCAGCTCGCCGGAGACTCAACTACTGGGATATCAGCGACGAACAGATCGCTTCACTCGAGACAAACGGAGAGGTGACCAAGACGTTGACACTCACTTCACCTGTCTCCGGTCTCGTTCTCGAAAAAGAGGTGGTTCTGGGCCAAAGAGTCTCCCCAAACAAGCGCCTTTATCGGTTGGCCGACCTCCACGAAGTATGGATCGAGGCAGAGTTGTACGAACAAGACATGCAATACGTGGGTGTCGGCTCTAGAGTACATGTCGAAATGGCAGCCTACCCTGGCGACCATGTAATGGGAGCAGTGAGCTTCGTTTATCCCACTGTCGATCCCACAACCCGAACGAATCGTGTGCGAGTTACCACCCCGAACCACGAGTTCCGTCTGAAGCCCGGAATGTTCACGAGTGCCTTCTTCGACGTGACAATTGGAGAAGCAGTTCTCACAATCCCGGCGCAGGCGGTGATCGCAACAGGCGAGCGGGATCTCGTGTTTACACGCGATGCTGATGGAACGCTGGTCCCGAGAGAAGTAACACCCGGAGGCCGCGCGGGCGATCGCATACAGGTGCTCTCCGGGCTGTCTGAAGGAGAAACCATCGTCGCGTCAGCGGCATTCCTGATAGATGCAGAATCGCGGCTGGGTGGCGGGTCCGGAATAATGTCAGGAATGGACCACAGTGGGCACGACATGCGGTCACAGCCGAATGACCCACACGCGGGGCACCAACACGATGATTGAATCGATTAT
>CAYTDU010000468.1:0-4824 GCA_964436395.1 uncultured Gemmatimonadaceae bacterium
CTGGCGACCGAGATACCCACGCTGGAGAACGGCGGGGTCACGTTGACGCCAGACGGCGGGATGGACGTGACATGGAGACTCCGGCCAAACGTGAAGTGGCACGACGGCGTCCCATTCACATCGGCGGACGTGAAGTTCACTGTCGAGGCGCTGAACGATCCTGCATACAATCCGGAAAGCACCGACGGGTTCGACCGCATCGACTCCGTGGACACGCCGGATTCGCTCACTGCAATAGTCCACTATCGGGAGATCTACGCACCTTACGCCCATCAATTCTTCAGAGGCACATTTCCCAAACATATCCTCGAAGGTCGCGACATCGATCGTGCGTTCGACTACAATCGGAACCCACTCGGCACCGGACCATATCGCGTGGCAGAGTGGAGGACCGGCGAATACATCCTGCTGGAACGGGTGCCCGACTACTGGAGAGGAAGTGAGTACCCGAAGATCGACCGGCTGATGTTCAAGTTCGTCACCAACACGAACACGCGCATCAATCAACTCAAGAGCGGCGAAGTCCACGTGGTCGCGCTGGTACCTTGGGACAAAGGGAGAGAGGTGCAAGAGGTTGAGGGGATCACGCTCAACCGAATGATCGGCAACAGCTACGAGCACATCACTCTCAATCAGCGGCAGTTCACGCCTTTCCAAGACGTGCGTCTGCGGCAAGCATTGCTGCACGCAATAGACCGTGAGCTGTTGGTGAATACGATACTCGACGGACTTGCTCCTGTTATCCATGGTCCCATACAACCACCCTCTTGGGCATTCACCGATGATGTCCGTCACTACGACTACGATCCCACGCGGGCAGCCACTCTACTCGATGAAGCAAACTGGCGGGACAGCGACGACGACGGAATCCGGGACCGCAACGGCGAGCCGCTTTCATTTACCCTGATGACGCAGGCGGGGTTTGCGATCCGCGAAAACGTTGCTCAGACGGTGCAACGTCAACTCCGCGACGTGGGAGTCGACATGCAGATTCGTCTGATTGACGGTACTGCCATCAGCACCATCTGGTTCGAGGGACGGTTCGAAGCAATGCTACACTGGTGGCACATGCCGCCCGATCCAGAGATCACGCTCTTCTTTGCCAAAGACCGGATGCCACCGCAAGGGCGCAACATCAACTACATCGAAAATGACGAACTGACTGGCCTTCTTTACGCATCGGACCGTACCGTCGACATCGATGAACGCCGCGAGTTGCTGCATTCGGCACAACGGATGATCGCCGAGTTGGTACCTGAGCTGCCACTTTACAACGTGACACGGCTGGACGCTGTCCCATCGAACCTGGTGAACTTCAGAGGTAACCCAACCAATACGGGGATCTTCTGGAATGTGCACGAGTGGGAGATTCGCTAGCCGGTGTTGCGATTCATCGCGAGGCGGGTACTCCAAGCTTTCCCACTGCTGTTTCTCATATCAGTTCTAGTATTTGTTTTGATACATGCCGCTCCGGGTGGTCCGTTGGACATGTACCTGGCTAACCCGAACGTCAGGCCCGAAGACATCGAAAGACTAAGGGCTGCTTTGGGTTTGGATCGACCGCTCGTGGAGCAGTACTTCAGTTGGATCAAGGGATTCCTGGTCGGTGAATGGGGTTACAGCTTCACTGACGGGAGACCCGTTATTGAACGGTTGATGGAGAGGCTCCCCGCCACTCTGGAACTCATCGCAAGCGCGATTGTCGTAGCCGGTATTGTAGCCCTTCCACTCGGTGTGTTCGGGGCACTTCGCAAAGGCAGTTGGATTGACCACACTACCACAGTAGTGTCGTTTGCCGGCATATCGCTGCCGGTTTTTTGGGTCGGATTACTGCTGCAGCTAGTATTCGCAGTCGGACTGGGTTGGCTGCCTTCATCGGGACGCACTTCATTCGGTGACGGCGGCGTAGTCGACCGGCTGAGCCACATCATCATGCCCGCAATTGTGCTTGCCGCAGTACACGCGGCTGCTTGGTCGAGATTCCTCCGCTCCTCGATGGGAGATGCTATTCGCCAACGTTTCGTCATGGCTGCACGCGCCCGGGGTGTGCATGAGCGAGGGGTTGTGTGGAAGCACGCCCTCCGCAACGCACTATTGCCTTTTGTCACTGTGATCACGATGGACGCAGCCATCATGATAACGGGCGCAGTCATAACAGAGAGCGTCTTTGCCTGGCCCGGGCTCGGCAGTCTGTTCACCGAGGCTCTGGCACGGCGCGACTATACAGTGCTCATGGCTTTCCTGATGATGACTTCTGGAGCAGTGGTCTTTCTCAACCTTGCGGCCGATGTCTTGTATCACACTTTGGATCCGCGGGTGAGGGTACAGTGAAGGGAATCGCTAATCGTAGGGCTGCTCTGATTGCAGGTTGCGTGCTGGGCGGGATGGCGTTGTTGGCAGCCGCAGCTCCGGTTCTGACACCATACCTCCCAGACGGAATCGACCTCGCGGGCAGAAGAGCTGCGCCATCGCTCCAGCACCTTTTCGGAACCGACGAACTGGGGCGAGACGTCTTCACGCGAACCCTTTACGGTGCGCGCATTTCTCTCGTGATAGGCCTATTGGCAGCGGCCGTGACCGCGGCCATCGGCGTGACGATTGGTGCGGTCGCAGGGTATGTCGGTAGCTGGATCGACAACATCCTCATGCGCCTCACAGACACCATGCTGTCAGTGCCTAGGCTGCCATTGCTGATGATTGCGGCAGCGATCTTGGAACCATCGGTTGCTACGCTGATCTTGCTCATAGGGGTTGTTGGCTGGATGGAGACCGCTCGTGTCATTCGCGCGGAGATCCTGTCGCTCAAACAAAGAACCTACGTCGAGGCGGCTCGAGCCACCGGTATGCTTCCGGGAAGGATCATGGTCCGGCACCTCCTACCTGCCGCAGCACCAGCGGCAGTAGTGGCGGCGACCCTGGCCGTTGGACGGGCAATCTTATTGGAATCTGCCATGAGTTTCTTCGGCGTGGGCGTTCAGCCGCCACAGCCGAGCCTGGGAAACATGCTCTATCAAGCTCAGACTACGATGGCAACTGAGCCCTGGCTCGCGTTTTTCCCCGGTATCTTCATCTTTCTCACGGTGCTAACGGTGTTTATGGTGGGCTCGGAACTGGGTGCGAAAGAAACGGCGTAATTTGGCCGTGGAGGGACGCGGACTAACGCTGACGAAGCGCACTGCCTTCAAGAAACTCCGCGTTCATCCGCGTACTTGCGCGGCCGAGACACCACACGCGCGGCACCCATGAAGAACAAGCGCAGCATACGTCGATTCATTTTGTCCTCTCTCGTAGGGGTTGGTTTTTTTCTGGTCCCGATTCCCTTCGGGGGCCGCTTCACGGTCCCATTCGACATCGTTGTCTCCTGGATTACTCAGAATGTACCGCACCTAGTGGCTGTGTATTGCATGCTCGTGATTCTGTTGGGTGCCCTTGGTTCAACAATGGCTCGCGCAAGTGCGGCCGAAACGAAATGGACGGAGAGTTACCGCACGAGCACTGTGCTGCTCGTTGTTCGGATCGTGGCGGTTCCTCTAGCTGCCATCTACATGCTGCAGATCGGCCCCGGAGTGTTGCTACAGGACGGTGTCGCGTCGCTCATGTGGAACACGCTCGCGTTTTCGGTGGGTGTGATCATCCCTATCGGTGCGGCATTTCTCGGACTTTTCGTCAAGTATGGATTTCTGGAATTCGTCGGTACTCTCATGCGGCCGATCATGCGACCCCTGTTCAGGCTTCCAGGTCGAGCGGCTCTCGACAGCATAACATCATGGGTGGGTAGCTATTCGGTTGGGTTGTATCTGACTCGGCGGCTCACTCTGGACGGATTCTACAACAAGCGGGAGGCCTACACGATTGCGACCTGTTTCTCCACCGTGAGTTTGGGCTTCGTTGCGGTCGTAGCTACAACACTCCACCTGCTTCACCTGTTTCCGATAATATTTGCGTCCTACTTCGTCGGTATCTACTTGCTCACGGCGTTGCTGGTGCGAATTTGGCCGATCAGATCGGTCCCCCGGGATTACCTATCGGCTGAACGACCCGAGGCTGAAGATCCAAGCGGGAAAAGTCTCCTGATGGAGGCTTGGCAGCGTGCCCTCCGGCAGGCGGACAACGCGCCAGGGTTTCTCACCACCGTCCGATCGGGTTTGCTCGACGGGTTCATGCTCGCGTCAACAATATTGGGCAGCATACTGGTAATCGGGACTCTGGCGCTGCTGGTCGCGCGCGAAACTCCCCTTTTCACCATCTTAGGGCAGCCGCTCGTGCCGCTGATCTCTATTCTAGGCTTGCCAGACGCGGAAATGGTCGGGCCCGCCGTGCTGGTAGGTATCACCGAGATGTACATCCCCGCCCTGTTGGTTCAGGAAGCAGCTACACCAGCGCGCTTTTTCGTCTGTGTGTTGTCGATCTCACAGTTGATCTTTTTCTCATCAGTGGGCCCGATGATCATCGACATGTTCAGGGATGTGCCGATACGCGCAAGAGATCTAGTAGTCCTATTTCTGATGCGGACGGCGGTGTTAGTGCCGGTGCTGGCATTACTCACCTTGCTGCTGCAATGGGGCGGGGTGTTGTGACGGCGATCCCAAGTGGTTTGCGCCACGATTGGCAGGCAGGGAGCTGCGATTCTGAAAGAGAACGTTCGATGTTCCTTGATCGATGTTCTGAGTTCACTCTCAGTACTGCAGAATTCCGCTAGAAATTTGGAACGTCGAATTTGGATACGATCTCAGTTCATCCTATACGCCACCACCTTGTTCCCTAGAAACGTTGGAATCACCAGAAGGTTTTGTTCGGGTAAGAATTCAATGTCGGCGGTATTCA